>CAJXDX010000137.1 GCA_913052275.1 uncultured Pseudomonadota bacterium
AATCTGGGACTTGAAAAGCTCCTGCTTTCCGGCTAGCGGGGTGGTCTGGATGTGGAAACCACGCCGGGTGCAGGCTGCGATACCCGAGGGGTTCATCACCGCAATCATCATGCGCGGCATTGGCTCTGTCAAGGGGCGGGGCATGATGGTAATCGGCTGAAAGTTGTAATACTCACCGGACCATCCCACCTCTTCCTGAGATAGAAGGGCAATCAGGACTTCAACACTTTCGTCGAACTTGGCTCGTGTCTCTTCCATACGAACGCCGAAACGCTCTATCTCGTAGGCAAAAGCTCCCCTGCCGACGCCAAGCACCAGCCTTCCGTTGGTAAGAATGTCTGCCTGCGTAACCTCCCCTGCGAAAACACGCATGTCCCGGATCGGCAGGACAGCAACTGAGGTCACCACCTCGACATGTTCTGTAATGCTTGCCACTTTAACGGCCATTTGTAGAGGAGAAGGTGTCAGCAAAATGTTGATCAGGTGATGCTCCGGAATTGTAACTCCGTGATAACCAAGCCGATCTGCCGCCTGCGCCTGCTCCAGCATGTCGGCAAAAAGCCTGTGACCCCCATATGATGGATCTGGGAAGTAGCTTGAAAGGAAGTGGTTGAACTCCATCCTGCAATGACAAATTTATCTTCTGACTATAACTTCTTCTCCTGATTTTTCAGGCTCATCATCCACAATTTCAGCAGGGAAACCTGACGCTAATACCTCAGTTTCACAAGATTCCTCCAGGCGTCTGACAATGTTAGGAGACCACTCTCGAGAGCCATAACGCTTTTCACCATCTTTAAATATATCTAATAGTAACGGGGAAACTTCCAGAGGTACTCCTTCACGTTCAGCAATCGCCTGGAAAAGACTGACATCCTTAATTACAAGATCCATGGTAAAGTTGATGTCCCGACTTCCGTTGAGAATTACCTGACTTTCAGTTTCGTGAACGAATGAATTCCCTGAAGAAATGCGAATTGCTTCATAGGTTGTGTTAAGATCCATGCCTGCCTTCTTTGCAGTAGTAAGGGCTTCACAGAGAGTGACAAGGTTGGCTGTGGCTAAATAATTTGTCAGAACCTTAAGTACGGAGGCAGAACCAAGCTTTCCTGTGTGCAGGATACGACGTCCCAGCACTTTTAAAACAGGCAGCATTTTCTCAAAAGTCGATCTTTCTCCTCCAGCGAAAATAGAAATGTTGCCTGTAGCAGCTCTGTGACAGCCCCCAGAGACAGGACAGTCCAGAGGCTCCCCTTCCAGATTCTGGACCTTCTCTCCCAGTCTTATAACTTCTGCCTCATCTGTTGTGCTCATCTCTGCCCAGATTTTGCCTGCTGACATGCCGGCAAGTATCCCGTCTTGTTCTTCCATAACAGCAGCGCTTACCGATGGACTGGGCAGGCATGTTATAACCAGGTCAGATGATTCGACCATCTGTTTTGGAGATTCACCAAAGTTTGCTCCTTTCTCTAAAAATTTTCTTACTGTTTGTTCGTTCAAATCGCGAACAGTTAGATCAAAACCATTTCGCAGAAGGCTTCCCGCCAGTTTACCTCCAACATTTCCAAGACCAATGAATCCAATTCTCATTTCATTTTATATGGTTGCGTGGTCCCGCATCTGGGGAATTAGTTACGAAGATTTCTATGGTATGAATTTTGTTGCTCACGCCTTTCATGTTTCAGGATGAAACAATCTGTTGATAATTTACGCAAGAGTGAATCGGGATAGGATTCTATATTTTATAATTATTTTTTTCTAATAAAAAACACATCGCTGTAGCTTTTTTTTGCAACTGTAAAATGTTGAATATTTTTAATGCTGGGAAACATGTATTTTATATTCAATCAAATTCCAGATTTTGGAGCATGAATCATGATGAGAAATTGCTCCTCAAGCATAGAATAGCCTGTTCTTATATCAAGTTAAGATCACGCTCTAGTCTTGATTGAGGACAGTCTCGTCTCTACTACAGAGGAAAAAACTTTTTCAAGAATTGCATACATAAAATATGATTCTTAAAAACTAAGTGTGAGATTTGGGAATAATTTATGGAATGATAACTGGCCGGGAACAGGAATTTACATAAGTTCCATCTTGAGGTTGCCTACAAGCTGGAAAACCTGCGGGCGAAATTCAGCTTGTTGATAAAGCTTTCCAAAATCAGTAAGCAGAAAATTGAGTGCTTTTTCAAATATTCTTTTTTCTTTATTTCTGGAAACCATTTTTTCAAGCAACGTTAGAAAATCTTCTGTTTGACTTCTTGAAGATGAATGTTTAATACCTGAAATAACAATATCAATACTTTCTAAAACTTTTTTAGAATCACCCATCTTTTCTGCTATATTGACCAACTTAGTAATCAGTACAATATCATAATTAAATTTAATTTCTTCAGCATCTTTATTAGACAGGTCTTCAGTTTTCGAAGCTATCCGCAGCTGATCATACAACATTTCATAGTTTATTAGATTAAGATAATGCTGTGCCTCGGAGTAATACTCTCCATGCAGTGGAACTTTTGAAAATTCAGAAATGGCAACTTCAAGCTGCTGTTTTTCATATGCATCAATTCCTTTTTTGAAAGGAACTTTCTGAATCAACCAGACTGCCTGCGGATAATATGGAGATTCTGGTGTAATTTCTCGCAGTTTAGCCTTTGCCAGTTCAAATTTTCCTTCATTTAAAGCCTTCTTTCCTGCTTCATAAGAATCATTTTCAGGTTCAGCAAAATCCCCAAACCAGCTGCAGCCGGAAAGTAAAATACAAAGGGATATTGCTATGATAAAATTGTATTTCTTGTTGCTTATTTTCATTTTCATTAATGAATCAGCTGGATGATTTATATCAGTCTGAACGTTATTTTCTTCGCCTCGCCCTCAAGTGTACTGCTCCTCCGATCACCAGGATTAGACCGGCTAAAATAAGCAATAAAGCATTCCAGGAAATTGCACTTTTAAATACTACAATAAACACTATGCTGAAAAGCAGCAGAGTTGGGATTTCATTAAATAGTCTGAACTTTGTTCCGCTCCAGCTGCATTTTTCTTTCAGCAGCAGTTTTCGCAGGTGACCACACCATAAATGATAAACCACAAGCACTGCAGCGAAGGCAAGTTTGGCATGCAGCCAACCCGGGAATCCGGATGCAATAATTAAGGCTATTCCAAAGACAACTGAAATGCACAGGCCGGGCCATGCAATACCGTAATAAAGCCGCCTTTCCATAAGGGAAAACTGCGATTTTAAAGTTGTCCGTTCCGGTTCAGGACGATCATCTGCTTCCCGATGATAAACATAAAGCCGGCCCAGATAAAAAAGTCCCGCAAACCAGACAATAACTCCAATTATGTGAAATACTTTCAGATACAGATAATACATAGAAATTTTTCAGTGAATTTCAATTGTGGATACTACTGTTATTTTTCTGAAGTGATGCCGAAAATTGATTTATCAGGTTTTCAGACCAAGTTCTGCAAGTTTCTTCTGAATATCTTTTTCTTCAAGCAGACTTAAAAACCTTGCAACTTCAGGTCTTTGAAGGCGTTCTTTAGGGATAACAAAATCATATTCCTCATCCTGAATCGGTATGAATCCAAGTCCTGAATCTTCTGCCACCGAACGAATGGCAAACCCCCAGTCTGCCCTTTTTTGGGCAACAGCTGCAGCTACCGAGTTATGCGATTTTGCTTCCTGGAAAAATCCCGAGGGCTGCTGATCGGCTAAATAACGATCAAGCAGTACACGTGTACCGCTTCCCCTGTTACGGTTGATCATGTGTACTTCCGGATTACTTATAACCTGCTGAAATATTTTTTCAAAATTTGAATTACAGTCAGCAAAATTTTCATCATCTTTACGGAACAGCAGTCCCTGACTTCTTCGGTAGCCCTTTTGCAAATGCAGTTCCGGAGTAAGTAAATGCTGATTATACATGCCAGAATCTTCATCCAGCAAATGGATTCCTGAAATATCACATTCTCCCCGTTTTGCTGCCATTAAACCGCCCATACTCCCAACTGATAGGAATCTGCATGAAACTCCACGTTTCTGCATTTCACCCATTAAATAATCCAGACCTACACAGTGACTGCCGATGAACATTAAATCAGGCGGCCGGGCTGCTTCTCCCAGAAGCTGAATAGTGACATTCTGGCCTGCTTCAATCATTTCAGTGTTTCGCGGAATTTCCATAAATCCGTCCGCTCGTGCAAATCCAGTGATTGACCCAGAACCTTTACCTGTTGAATATGCTTTGAAGCCTTCGGCCTTCCTTACCAAGTGGACAAGATGAAATTCGGTACGACCTTTATCCGAATTTAAGCGTGCCGGGACACTTGCTTTTACTGTTGTCTTTTGCTCCGGAGGCAGCCCGGACATCGCCCTTAGAATCGGATCAATAAATTTGCTGAAAGTGAATGTGGCGGAAGCAGGGAATCCCGGCAATATTGCTGCAGGCGTTCCCTCAAGAACAGCCAGGCAAAGCGGCTTACCCGGCTTTAATGACACACCATGTACCAAAATTCCAGGATTACTGAATTTTTCAAAAACACGGTAATTCAGATCTCCCTCACCTTTTGATGTACCTCCGGACAAAATAATAAAATCTGTACCCAGTGCTTTCCGGACGGCTTTCTCCAGTTGCTGTTCGTTATCCGGAACAATTCCAAAACGCAGAGGTTCACAGCCAAGTTCCTCAACCGCGTGTGTTATAACCATGGCATTTGAATCATATACTTTGCCAAGTTCCATCTTTTCCCCAGGTGCAATCAGTTCATCTCCGGTGGAAATAATTCCAACCTTGGGACGTTTCCATACCCACACTTTTTCGTCACCCAGCGCGGCAAGCGTTCCTGTTTCCCG
>CAJXDX010000138.1 GCA_913052275.1 uncultured Pseudomonadota bacterium
CCGTCCCAGAAGTCTTTGAAAAAATTATCCAGATTCCAGCTGGTGGTGAACATCAATGCAGACTGGTTGCTTGAATCCTGGAAATCCCAGCTCACCCGCATTTTTACTTCTGGTTTGCGGCTTGCTTTGTCTTCCCTGTCAGCACTCAGATAATTTGTCACTTTGTCTGTGTCGGCGGCATAAAGGGCATATTCGCGGTATCTGTCCAATGAAGTTTTGTGTCTGATAATTCCGTAAAGCTGTAAAGTCCATAAATGAAAATTATAATCATCGTAGGACACATCAAGCTGGCGGAATAAATTTTGAAATCGGTCTTCACGCAGTCCAATTGTACCATGAAATTCTGAATTCAGAGGGTGCAGCCAATACAAATCAGCTGATGAATACAGGAGCTGCTGCTCACGGTTATCCGGAGATGAAGATTCCGAAGGATTTTTTGTTTCCCTGCGTTTCTGAATATCAAAGCTGCGCCAGCTGAGTCCGGCAATTTGCTGTTCTCCAAAATGGTAATCCAGCGTGGCGCTGTTGTCTTTGCTTTTATATGTTACTGTCAGCTCCTGTTTTGGAAAAACCTGTTTGAACGGTTTGTCCTGCACATGATTAAAGCGGCCTCGCCATTTTTTCCAGCTGAACGCCCCTTCAAGATTATTTTCCACAGGATGAGGTGAGTAATATGATGTGTCATAAAAATTCTTTTCGTTATAATAAAGATCCTGTAACAGTTGCTGAAATCGTATATAATTCCAGGGACGCTTTCCCAGTGTGATGCTTCCGCCCTGATCTGCCTTACGCTTGTCATATTCCGGCATTCCAAGAAAGGATAACCCGATCAATTCGACTGCACGCCATTCAACTTCCACAAGATATCGAAAGGGTTTTATTTCATAAAATTCTTCCTGCCGGGCTTTAAAATAAACTGTAGCTTCCTCCCCAAGCTGATAGGGCAGACGTACCTCCAGATCAGTAAAAAGCAGATCCAGCCCCATACTTCCTCCAGACAGCCGCCATCCTCCCTGGCTTTCATACCATTCATCTTCTTTTAATTTATGGAACTGGTAGGATTTTATATCCAGAAAATTTTCCTGATTAAGATAACTATGAGAAATTCCGGAGGCGTCATCATATGCCCTGACTGCTGAAGATAGAGTTGTGATTGATAAAATACAACAGACAGTAATGGAAAGAACAAAAGTAGAAAGACGATGCAATCTGGAAAAAAACATCTGCTTCTAGCCTCAGGTTTATGTCAGGTTTGTTCCTGTTCCAGCCTTGCCCAGGTATCACGGAGGGTTACTGTGCGGTTAAAGACCATAGCGTCCGCGAGTGAATCTACTGGATCCGGATAATAATAGCCCACCCTTTCGAATTGAAAAACTTCCTGATTTTCAGCTGTCATAATTCCTGGTTCTACCTGACAGTCAGAAAGAACCTCAATTGAATCCTGATTTATATCATTAAGAAAATTACCTTCCGGATCATCACTGCCTGGAATCGGTTTTGCGAAAAGGCGGTCGTATAATCGAACTTCCACTTGAATTGAATCTTTTGCTGAAACCCAGTGAATAATCCCTTTTACTTTTCGTCCTTCAGCTTTTGCTCCGGATCTTGTTGCCGGATCATATGTGCAGCGCAGTTCAGTCACCCTGCCTGTTTCGTCGTAAATTACCTCATCACAGCGGATAACGTAGGCGTAGCGCAGACGGACTTCTTTCCCGGGAGCAAGCCTGAAAAAATTGGGTGGCGGATCTTCACGAAAATCATCATGGTCGATATAAATTTCCCTTGAGAAAGGCACTTTACGGTTTCCCATTTCCGGGTTTTTTGGGTGCCTTGCCGGTTGAAATTCTTCTGTCTGGTCTTCAGGATAATTTGTAATGACGACTTTGAGCGGCTTCAAAACCCCCATCACACGAGGGGCTGTTTTGTCCAGAACTTCACGCGCGCAATCTTCGAGAACGCTCATATCAATATTATTCTCGCTTTTTGAAATTCCGATGCGCTCGCAAAACAAACGCACCGCGGAAGCAGGATAACCCCTGCGTCTAAGGCCGGAAAGGGTCAGCATGCGGGGATCATCCCAGCCACCTACATGTCCCTCTTCAACAAGCTGGATAAGTTTGCGTTTGCTGAGCACAGTGTAGCGCAGATTTAGACGAGAGAATTCAATTTGACGGGGAATGCAAGGTGCACTTACCTCTGCCAAAATCCAGTCATACAAAGGACGATGGTCTTCGAATTCAAGTGTGCAGAGCGAATGTGTTACACCCTCCATGGCGTCCGACAAGCCGTGAGTAAAATCATAGAGCGGATAAATACACCACTGGTTTGCGGTACGCTGGTGAGGAACTTTACGGATACGGTAGAGGACAGGGTCCCGCATATTTATATTTGGTGAGGCCATGTCAATTTTTGCACGCAAAACATGGGTACCGTCATCAAACTCACCTGTGCGCATTTGCCTGAAAAGGGTCAGATTTTCTTCAACGCTCCGATCCCTGAAGGGACTGTTCTTACCCGGTTCAGTCAATGTACCGCGTGTCTGCCTGATTTCCTCCGCACTCTGGCTTTCAACATAGGCTTTGCCCTTTGTGATTAATTCTTCAGCAAATTCATAAAGCTGTTCGAAATAATCTGAAGCGTAAGTAAGCCTCTCACCCCAGTCGTAGCCCAACCAGCTTACATCCTGCAAAATTCCTTCTACATATTCCTCTTCTTCTTTGAGTGGATTTGTGTCATCAAAACGCATGAAACAGATTCCTTTAAACTCCTCCGCAGTTCCGAAATTAAGCTGAATTGATTTGGCGTGTCCGATGTGTAAATGACCATTGGGTTCCGGTGGAAATCGTGTCACAAGACGCTGATGTTTCCCTGATGCCAAATCATCACGGATAATGCTGCGTATAAAATCTGTTGCAGGCAGGGCAGGAGACTCGTTGTCACTCATCTTTCAACAAAAATTATCAAGTTAGGATCATTTGGATATACAGCTTAAACGGGATAACCAACTGCGCGTAATGCCAGTCCTCCATGCATATTGAGCATTTTATCCCGCCATCCATAGACAATGTCATCGTCATTAAGCAGGGAAATAGCTGAGATGCAGCGAGCCCATTGAAACGCACCAAACACAATATAATCAGAAAATCCCGGAGTTCCTCCGGATAAATATTCTTGTTTTGAAAGTGTTGAACGCAATGGGGTCAGCAGTTTCTGCAGTCGGGGCAGGCGATTCTGCCGATTTGCAACAACTTCTTCCAGAGGTTTCCCAAGCAGTTTTTCTCGGCTTTCACGAAAATAGGATTGATCTTCAGGCGTCAGATTATCGTGAATGTCCAGCACCAGCAGTTGAAGCATTTCCGGATGTAAAACCGTTTCAGCCCAAAATTTAATGAAGAGAATTTCGCCATGCTCCAGTTTCAATGAAGCTGAGTCCGGATATGCAGTCTCCAGGTATTTTGCAATTTCCCATGAGTCTGCAACAGTGTTATTGCCATCAAGCAAAACCGGAACTCTTTCCTGCCCAGAAAATTTTATTTTATCTTTTTCTGTGAAGCGCCAGGGCATACACTCAACATCCAGCCCCTTGTGGGCAAGCGCCATGCGAATTCTCCAGCAGTAAGGGCTGAATCTCCTATTTTCATCAGCCCCGGCCAGGTCGTACATTTTTATCATATTAGTGCCTGATAAATTTTATTTTAAAAATCGGATAAAAAGTTTTTTTCATGATGACATTTTTATGCATAAAAATGTCGCTTATTTTGACAGAGCCGGATTCCAAGTTTTGTCAGGAACTTTAATCGTTCAGACAGTCAATGATGAAACAGGCGAATGCCTGAAAATGCCATGGCCATACCGTATTCATCGGCTGCCTCAATTACTTCATTGTCCCTGCTGCTGCCCCCAGGCTGAACGATGAAACTTACACCCCGCTTTGATGCCTGGTCAATATTATCTCGAAAGGGAAAAAAAGCGTCCGAAGACAAACTTACACCCTTAAGGCTGGAAAGCCATTTCCCTTTTTCTTCCGGTGAGAGGGGTTCTATTGGAGTCTCAAACAGGCGCTGCCAAGTCTGCAGTTCATGATCTGTCATTCCTCCTTCAATAAACAATATGCGGGCATTTGTGCGCTCTACGCTTGCTGTATTTTCCAAAAATGGAAGTTTCATAACCTCCGGATGCTGACGCAGATACCATGTTTCGGCTTTACTTCCGGCCAGTTTGGTACAGTCAACACGGCTTTGCTGTCCTGCTCCAATGCCTATCATCTGGCCATCCAGCGCGTAACCTACTGAATTAGACTGAGTATACTTAAGCGTAATGGAAGCAATTATTAAATCACGTACTGCCTCTGCAGGAATTTCTTTAGTTTTGGTTACGACTTTTGCTAACAAAGAATTCTGATTAATTTTAAGCGTGTTTCGCAGTTGAGAAAAGACTACGCCGTTCACCTCCCTGTACTCAATTTCCGGAGCTGTATATTCCGGATCAGCTTTCAAAATCACGTATTTACCGTCTTTTTTCTCCTTGATCAGATTGAGTGCCTCAGTTTCGTATCCCGGAGCGATTATCCCGTCAGACACCGTTTTCCGGATTACAGCAGCAGTGCTCAAATCAACTTTTCTGCTCAGGGCAATAAAATCCCCAAAAGATGATAAAGGGTCAGCTCCACGTGCCCTGACATATGCAGTTGCGAGCGGAGAAAGGCTGAGGTTTTTGCAGCCGTATACATCAGCTAATTCATCATCCAATGGGACACTTACAGCAGCCCCAGCAGGACTGACATGCTTGAACGAAGCAGCAGCGGGAAGATCCAGAAC
>CAJXDX010000139.1 GCA_913052275.1 uncultured Pseudomonadota bacterium
GGTCAGCCTGGTCGTACCAAGCCAGCTATTTCAAGCGGTGTTTTAGGTATGCTGATTTTTATGGTCACTGAAGCTATGTTTTTTGCGGGCCTGATCAGTGCCTACTTGGTAATAAGGGCCGGGCTTGAAGAGTGGCCGCCCTGGGGTCAGCCAAGGTTGCCTGTAGTGGCAACTGCATTTAATACAGTTGTGCTGCTGGCCAGCGGATTTCTGATGGCTCATTCACGTGCATGTTTCAAAAAAAAGGAACTTGCTTTGGGCAGACGCTGGCTGGGAATTTCCATTTTTTTAGGAGCATTTTTTTTAGTCTTTCAGGGTTATGAATGGATTCAGCTTCTTAAATTCGGATTTACTTTATCTTCCAATGTTTATGGAGGCTTGTTTTATTTGCTTATTGGGGCACATGGATTCCATGTGATGGGTGCACTGGCTGTGCTTATTTATGCATGGTATCGATTAAAGACACCAGAAAATCCCATAACTCCTGAAGGGCTGTTTCCTTTCCAACTGCTGTGGTATTTCGTAGTATGTGTATGGCCAGTTCTATATGTGCTGGTTTATTTGTCATGAATCAAAACAGAGACTGATCAGTGATTGAATCCACGTATAAGAAGTATTCAGCCTGCTTGATGAAGGTCACACTGATTTTAAGCATATTTCATTTACCTGGGACTGCATACTCATGTGCTGTGTGTTTCTCAGGCAGTGAAGAATCATTGCAGGCCTATTATCTAACCACGGTTTTCCTCACTTTGCTCCCCGTGTTAATGCTTGCATCCATTGGATACTGGATTTATCGAAAACATAGAGAAAACTGAAAAGATCAAACTATCTTAATTCCCCCTTTACACTGCCATCTCTGCACTTCGATAAGTTGCCTCTCTGCAGAGCCTTTCAATAAAAATCTTCACTGGAAAAATAATTCAGGACACTCAATAAATTCATGAGTGGTACAATATCAGGTAAACCATCACACCTGTAACTGAAACATATAACCACAGAGGCAAAGTTATCCTTGCTATTCTGGGGTGCTTCGCAAAATTGCCTGTTGCTGCAAAATAAACGGTGGTCAAAATCATTGGCAGGACTACTGCAGACAGAAATATATGTGATATCAGTATGAAAAAGTAGAAAATGCGCATCAATCCTTCTCCCTGGTACAATGTATCACCATGAAAAGTATGATAAATAAGGTAACTTACCAGGAACAGGAAAGAGAAAGTCAGCGCGCTCAGCATAAATTTTAGATGTAATTCGCGTTTTCTTTTTCTGATTGCCACATATCCTGCTATAAGACAAAATGCGCTGAGAGAATTAAAAATTGCGTTAGCTAAGGGAAGATAACTGAGATAAGGAATGTTGGAAACAGTTACTGGTTCTCTGAGGTATATTAACCAGATCAGAAACAGCAGAATCCCTACTGAAACAAGAATTATCGATGTGACTGCTGTCTTGATAGAAACTGAACTTATCATGCTTTTTCCTTTATCTGATGATTTTCTGCAAATGCGTAAAACATTAATCCTGTAAGTGCGGCTGCAACTGCTGTATGTAAAGCAGAAATTGGTACAGGTACACGAAGTACCGAATTTAATACTCCCACAATAATTTCCAGCAAAATTAATAAAACAATAAAATTATTTAAAACATTATATCCGAACCTGTTCTTCAACCAGACCCATGACATAATTATCAGGGCCAGCCCGCCGAAAACTGCTATAAACCGATGCAGCATGTGAATCCATTCATTTCTGAATTCAGGCAGGAATCGCCCTCGATAATCTTCCGGTGCAGGCTGCAAAATGTGTCCTTCAATTCCGGTAAGTTTTGAAAGATCAGTTCCGCTCATTCCGAATGACAAATAGCTTCCTTCATGACATCCTGGAAATGCCTCACAGTGTAAACCTGAATAAGTTGAACTGTTATATCCACCTGAAGCAATTATTATAAACAGCACTGCTATCATCAATCCAACACGTGACCGCATGCCTGACTTCTCCTGAAATCTGTGAAAACCGGAGTCATTTACTTCCGAAATTTCACGACTTCCCAAACTGAAAGTGATTCTTGCAAGATACACCAGCACTCCGAACAAAAGGTTCCCTCCGATTAAATGAAGTGTGACAATGGGAGGCCATAGTGTCATCGTCACAGTCAAAGCTCCTATAATCCCCTGTATGCATACTAAAACCAGGCTGAATAACGCAAGTCCCCGAATGTTATAGTTTGAGTGCTGCCTGAAAGAAACAAATGTAATTGTGATGATTAATACTCCCAGGAGTGCTGCCACAAATCTATGACCTGTTTCTAAAGCAATTTCATATCCGGCTGGAGGAAGCAGCTGACCATAACACAGTGGCCAGTCCGGACATGAGAGTCCTGCATTCTTCAAACGTACAAATGCTCCGTAAGGAATCAATGGCCAGGTGAGTAGTGCGGCAGAAAAGCATAACCATTTCAAAATCATTTGTTTTTGTAGCTTTTAAAAAAGTGAATCAGCAGTAATTCATTATTGCAATCTTGTCATTCAAACTCAAGATTCAGAAGTATCTGGAAGACGACAAAATGAATTCCTGTCCCCAAAAAATTTCAGTTAGCTTTGATGATATTGATGACTGGCCTGAACAAAACCGAATTTCTGACCTCCGCATTTTTTTTTCAAGATATTTCCCGAATTACCGATAAATAAATCAAAAGAGTAAGCTCGGCATGAGAAAAGTTATCATCATCAAGATGGCACAAAAAGTAATGCCGCTCAAAACAACACTTTGAAGGAAATGCAAATGTACTTGCCAAATATTGATACAAAACTACTGAAACGAGTTCAGTCTAAAGAATTTGAAAATTCTGTTGACCAGGCTGTGCGGTCATTCATGTATGATCTGGACTTTATGCTATTGGAGGAGCAGCACTTAACAACTGACCGAAATTATTCCTGTATACAGCCAAATTCAGCAATAGGGTGGGTTAAACCTGTTTGAACTGAAGAGAGAATCATTTAATGATGTGGAGAACATCATTTCCAGATGAAGAAAATCATGCAGTCAAAGAGACTGTCTCATTTTCTTTTTTAACGGAGCGTGATGGAGCAGGAATAACGCAGTCGGGCAGCATTATCTCAAATACTACTCCTCGATTGTCAAGAAGATTACATCCACGTATTGTTCCTCCGTGCGCTTCAATAAGCTGCTTACCTATCGAAAGTCCCAACCCGGTTCCTTTTTCCTTTCCTTCAGTCTGAAAAGACTGGAACAGATTGGTTAGGATGCAAGTAGGTATCGGACTACCATTATCAACAACCTGTATTTTAAGTACCTTCATATCCTGTGGAATAAAACGTACCTCTATCTGGGCAGGTCTTCCATCATTTGTATCCGGAGAATCCTGAAATTTCTCCCAAGCATTTTTTACCAGATTCACAATCACACGTACGATTTTACGCCCGTCAAAGCGAAGCAGAAAAGCGGGCTGGCCTGCAGGCACACGGTAATGCAGAGGGAAGTCTTCTATAAAACCGAGCTGCGATTCAATTTGTTCCTGAAATTCATCCAGCTGATATATTTCTGGACGAACTTCCATTTTACCGGAAGCAAAATCAAGAATTTCTGTTGTAAGCCCGGTTACATTATTTGAAGAATTTTTTATTCTGCGGATATACGTAACAGCTTGTACAACATCCATAGCCTTAATTCTGTCTTTGTCCAGGATTTTAAGCAGCAATGTGGTAAAGCTGGAAATGGAGCCGTTAGCATTCCGAATGTCATGTCCAAATTCCGCAACCGTGTTGCCAAGATCAATCAGGCGTCTCTCTTTCTCTTTTGCAACTTGCAGGTCTGCCACGGTTTTCTCCAACTTCTGTTTTGAGTCTTCAAGTTCTTCAACATTTTGAGCAAGTTCTTCCTGCATGGATTGGAACCTTGTCCATAGATCCTCAAGGACTGCCATACGCTGGCCAATCATGGTCTGGTTGTTAGCATTATCTGGTGTGTATAATTCACCTGAATCATTTTCTCTCCTGAATTTAACAAAGTGCCGGCAAAGAACATCAACCTGATCAGTTATGCGGCGAGTTTGTTTATGAACAAGAATCGCTACCAACAACAATGCAATACTTCCGCTGATTAAAATTCTTATCCAAAATATTTTCTTTTCAAATACAGAAATATCCTGAGAAACAATTAATATCCCATGAGATCCGTCTTTCCCCACTGGAATCTGGAAGTTAACCATACCCCCAATCTGATTTTGATTATCGGGACTTATTTTTCGTCCACTTGATACTGCATCCCCATCAGCGTAAAGCTTTCTTTCAAAGTTTAACTTTGTTACTCCCTGATATTTTCTACTTAACAAATTTTCAATTTTATCCTTATAAACTGATTCTTCCTCCATAAGCCTGTCAAGACTGGATGCCAGCAGATTAAGTTCATGAAGTGTATTCAGTGGTAGTGAAGGTGTGCTTAGAGATGAAAGAGGGAGGAAGGAACTAAGATAATAAGTGACAGCAAAGACAATAATAGCAATCAAGCCGAAATGAGATTTTTTCAGCCAGGAATCTTCCAGTTTTTTTTCTGGCGTATCCTGTTTTAAAACTCTCTTTGATGAAAGTGCAGCTCTCCTGGTCTTTGTATTTCTCCTGACTGTATGCTGATTTCTAAGTGTGCCTTTATTTAGAATATGAATCATACTGTTTATTCCACATAAGAAATTGAGGGGGATGGATTATCAATAGAATTCAAATTACCGCATACCATAATTCAAAAAAATCTCATCTTTTGAAAAACAACAAGCTTGAAATATCAAGTA
>CAJXDX010000140.1 GCA_913052275.1 uncultured Pseudomonadota bacterium
GTGTTAAGCCAACATTCCATACTCCAGGTAGAAAATATTGCTACTCGTTTCCGTACCCAGGAAGGTCTTGTTCATGCTGTAAACGGCATCAGCTTCGAGCTTAAAAAAGGCGAGCTGCTCGGAGTTGTTGGAGAAAGCGGTGCTGGAAAAAGTGTGACGATGATGTCATTGCTTAAGCTGCTGCCCATCCCACCGGCAGAAATTGTTTCCGGAAAAGCGACATTTGAAGGACATGATCTTCTAAAGCTGGATCTGGAAAAACTGAGAAAAATCCGCGGAGGAAAAATTGGATTTATTTTTCAGGATCCAATGACCTCTCTTAATCCTGTACTGACTATCGGGTACCAGCTGACTGAACCAATGCGTGAACACCTTGGGTTGAGCCGTAAGAATGCTCGCATAAGAGCAATAGAACTGCTTGATCTTGTGGGTATTCCAATGGCAAAAAGTTGTATGAATGACTTCCCTCACCAGTTTTCCGGAGGAATGCGCCAAAGGGTGATGATTGCCATTGCCCTGGCCTGTGATCCCCAAATTCTGATTGCGGATGAGCCTACAACCGCCTTGGATGTGACAATTCAGGCACAAATTCTGGAAATCGTCAAGAGACTCAGAGAAGAACTGGGGATGGCGATCATCTGGATTACTCATGATCTTGGTGTGGTTGCAGGAATGGCAGATAGAGTAGCTGTAATGTACGGAGGTTACATAGTAGAAGAAGCTCCAGTAAACGAGCTTTATGCAAAGCCAAAGCACCCTTATACTCAGGATTTGCTTAAAACTTTGCCGAACCTGGAAGGGAAACGTGCAGAACGTTTGGAAAGCATCAAAGGCCAGCCTCCAAGTCTGTATCAGGTACCCCGAAGTTGTCCTTTCGCACCGCGCTGTAATCGGGTGCTTGAACGATGTAAACACGAAAACCCTGTCTTAACCAGCAGAAATAATAATCATAAAGTTGCCTGCTGGTGGAACCCTGACTCAGGCCTTGATACATGATAGAAGAAACAAACAATATCCTGCTTAAAGTTGATGGCCTGGTAAAGCATTTTCCGATCACACGCGGTATATTTCGAAGGCAAGTCGGTACGGTAAAGGCAGTTGATGGGATCTCGTTTGAAATAAAGGGACGTGAAAATTTGGGTCTGGTGGGTGAAAGCGGATGTGGAAAATCAACCGCGGCCAGGGTTATCCTGCAGCTACTAAAGGCCACTTCTGGAAAAGTTTATTTTAAAGAGCAAGAAATTACATCCATCAGCAGTGAAGATCTACGAAAACGACGGCCTCAAATGCAAATGATTTTTCAGGATCCACAAGACAGTCTGAACCCAAGAATGACCGTTGGAAGCATCATAAGCGAGCCAATGTTTGAACATCAACGCCTTAAGGTCAAACAGCGGAGGGAGCGTGTAGAACAACTGCTGGATTCAGTGGGACTTGATCCATATGTCACAAATAGATATCCACATGAGTTTTCAGGCGGGCAGCGTCAGCGCATAGGTATCGCACGTGCACTTGCACTTAGTCCAGATTTTATCATCTGCGATGAGCCTATAGCAGCGCTGGATGTTTCAATACAGGCTCAAGTCATAAATCTGCTGGAGGATTTGCAGGAAGAATATGGTCTTACATACCTGTTCATATCTCATGATTTGAGTATGATTCGTCATATTTCTGACCGCGTTGCCGTTATGTATCTGGGACGCATTGTAGAGCTTGCTTCCAGTCAGGAACTTTACAGCAATCCCTTGCATCCATATACAAAAGCACTGCTTTCTGCAGTTCCGGTACACGATCCTGTTTTGGAAAAAAAACGCAAACGTACCATCCTAGTTGGAGATGTACCCAGCCCTGCTAGTCCACCATCTGGCTGCCACTTCAGCACTCGATGTCCGATAGCAGAGGATAGATGCTTTAAAGTTTCTCCGGAATGGAGGCAGGTCTCTCCAGATCGTCGGGTAGCATGTCATTTGGTTTAAAGTATGAATGAAAAGTTGACTTTTCATTTCCCAATAGTACAATGCCTCACCCTTCTGTGCTTGAGCTATTCAGATGGATCATAGTACAAAGGTAATAAAGAGAGGTTTTTATTCATTATAGTTCTAACCTCAAAATCTGCATACCGAGTGGTTCGGTTTGCTGTATCCCGTCAGTCAAAAAACTCGTCTGATAAAAAATCTTTCTTAATTAGGAGATGCTATGCAGAAAATTATAACTACCATCATAACCCTAGCTTTAGCTTTGGGTTTAGCAAGTTCCGTTCAGGCCAAGCGCGGCAGTGACGGTCAACTAAACCTGCTTTACTGGCAGGCACCATCAACCATGAACCCCAATCTTTCTGGAGGAACAAAGGAACTTGAAGCCTCCTCGGTCGTTTTGGAGCCACTGGCACGCTACGACGAAAAAGGTAATATGCTGGCTTGGCTCGCTGAGGAAATTCCCACAGTGGAAAACGGCGGCGTTTCCAAGGACCTGACTTCAATTACCTGGAAAATTAAAAAAGGTATCAAGTGGTCAGACGGTTCAGCCCTTACCGCAGATGATGCAGTGTTCACTTATGAGTACTGCACCAATCCGGATACGGGATGTACATCAACCAATTACTACAAGGATATCCAGTCAGTCAAGGCTATTGGAAGTAACACTGTCAAAATCCAGTTTACTGTGCCAAAGCCTTTTCCTTATGCAACATTTGTGGGTTACAACTCGCCAATTTTACAAAAGGCACAGTTTGACGGCTGTCAGGGAGCTAAGGCGCAGGAGTGTACCAAGCAGAATTTTTATCCGATTGGAACAGGTCCTTTCAAAGTCGTGGATTTCAAACCCAATGATGTGATTGTTTTTGAGGCTAATCCCAATTATCGTGACGCCAGCAAGCCTGCTTTCAATAAACTGGTATTTAAAGGTGGAGGTGATGCCACCTCAGCAGCCCGTGCCGTGCTGGAGACCGGTGAAATGGATTATGCCTGGAACCTGCAGGTTGAACCGGAAATCCTCTCTAAAATGGCGCAGGCCGGAAAGGGGACTGTTGTCTCAGCTTTCGGAACTGCTGTGGAAAGGCTGATGGTAAATTTTACAAATCCAAGTCCGGCACTTGGGGAAGACCGCTCAGAATATATAGGTGGAAACAACAACCGAAATGCACATCCTTTCCTTTCAGACTATAACGTCCGCCGAGCACTTTCACTGGCTATAGATCGCCAGATTCTTGTTGATGCAGGCTACGGTCAAGCAGGAAAAATCAGCTGCAACGTTCTGCCTGCACCGGCCATTTATGCTTCAACAGCAAACGATGAATGCAAGACGCAAAACATTGCTGAAGCAAACAGACTGCTTGATGCTGCTGGATGGAAGCGTGGTTCTGATGGTATCCGCCAAAAAGGTGGAGTCCGGATTTCGATTCTTTATCAAACTTCTACCAACTCTGTCCGCCAGGCTACTCAGGCCTTCATTAAGGAGATGTGGAAGCAGATTGGCGTTGAGACCGAGTTGCGCAATATCAGCGCGTCTGTGTTCTTCGGTGGTGATGTTGGAAGTCCTGACACCTATCAAAAATTCTTTGCGGATATCGAAATGTACACAAACACTTTCAGTGGTACAGATCCGGAAACATACATGTCCAATTGGACTTGTAAGGAAATGGCGCAAAAAAGGAATAAGTGGGGTGGAAACAATATGCCTCGCTGGTGCAATGCAGCCTATGATGCTCTTTCCGCGGAAATGTCAAAAACGGCAGCCTTAAAGGATCGTATTCGGCTCGCGAAAGAAATGAATGATATGCTGATGCAGGATTATGCAATGATTCCTCTCATTCATCGTGGAGGGGTTTCGGCACATTCCAACAGTATTACTGGACCCCGGATGAACGAATGGGATTCAGAACTTTGGAATATTGCTGACTGGCGTCGCAAGTAACATCCAGTCCTGTTATTTAGCAAACTGCTTCTTCCCGGTCTAAGTGTTTTTTTAGACCGGAAAGTGAGTATCATATTTTCAGGGAAACTATTTCTGCATGCAATTTTTTGCTGAATACCTGAGAAAATTATAATTTAATATTGCGGTTTGTGGGTGTGCTGCCTGCAAACCGCTTTTTTTGTAAGCTTAAAGGCGATCAAACCGTGATCAACTATATAATCAGGCGTTTGCTTCTCGCCATTCCAACACTTTTGCTGATCAGCTTCATCATTTTTGCTATCCTCGACTTAGCGCCAAATGATCCGACTGGGAACTTGCCCATGACTGTTCCGCCGGAAGTGCGGGAAAAAATTCGTATCTCTCTTGGTCTTGACCAACCCATGCACATCCGTTTTGGTAAGTGGATGGTTCAATTTTTTGTCAATGAACCACTGAATATACTGCATGAAGCTTTCGGCATCAGCATCGGTGATGCTGAGGAGCGGACCCGGATTCTTTCCTGGGCGACCCGCAGTCCGGTTATTGACCTGATAATCCAGCGTACTCCGCAAACCCTCTGGGTTGTGGGGCTGTCATATCTTTTTGGTATTCTGATAGCGATTCCGATCGGGATAGTTTCCGCTTACAAGCAATATTCGTGGTTCGATCAGGTGGGTACCTTTGTTTCCATGGTTGGTTTTTCTGTGCCAACCTTTTTCACAGGTATGGTGGCAATTATTATCTTCAGCGTACAGTTAAAGTGGTTCCCAATGATTTACGACACCACTCTTTCAGTTGACAGCTGGCAAAACTTTATCACTCAAGTCAAACAAATGATTATGCCTGTCTCTGTACTGGCACTATACAATGCATCACAATTGAGCCGCTTCATGAGAGCTTC
>CAJXDX010000141.1 GCA_913052275.1 uncultured Pseudomonadota bacterium
GTCAGCAGTTTATTTTCTTCAGGAACAGGATTAATACCCAGTTTGTTGAGCAAAATAACCCAAACAGAAACAACATCCTGCTCCTTTTCTGAATATGTCCACAAACGTTGCAGGTGATGATGATAGGGCGAGCGTAAAAAAAAGCGATACCTTTCCGCCTTTTTACGTCCTTTGCTCCACAAAATATATCTGAAGAATGTGCGCTGGATGATAGAGGAGAGGACAGAAAACACAAAGACACCGCCCACAATTGGTAAAAAAAGCTCTGCTTTTACAAAAATAAACATAGCAGAAACCATGCTTCCCAATGCCAGTGCACCTAGATCACCCATATAAATTAATGCTGGGGGAGAATTGTATTTAAGAAAAGCAACTCCAGCACTTATTACTAATGCGGACAATACTGCCAGCTCCTTGATATCATGGGAGAGGTTCGGGATTTTCAGTTTTGCAGCAAAATCTGTGTCTCCACCTATATACGCAACAATTCCAACAAACATGGCACAAGTCATCAAGGGCACTGTTGCAAGTGAATCCATACCGTCTGTCAGGTTAACGGCGTTTGCACCTCCTACAATGATTATCGTCATCAATGGAATAAATAAATACTTTGGCAGGTAAGGATATGCTGTTTTCAGGGGAACAAGAGGCACTACCAAGTGACCGTCGATATCTACATACAAATATAAACCAGTTACGACTAACAGAGAAACAGCAAATTGAGCAGCCAGTCTCCACTTCCCACTGATGCCATCTGCTTTTTCGCTATACGATTTTCTCTCCTCGCGTCCTGACTCAATGCGCCGTTTGTTAAGAACTTTTGCCACATCGTCTACAGCGCCGATAATACCGAAAGAAAGCATTATCAGCATCAGAGCCACAACGTATTGGTTCAGATTGCACCAGAGGATTGCACCTAGAAAAATACCGAGAATCAAAACTCCACCGCCCATGATGGGCGGTGCTCCGGTATATGGTTTAAAATCGGCAGGAGCTGTAATAAAATCAGAAGTAATTCCCCTCTTGCGGAAAGCGCGAATGACATACGGCATCAGCCACACAATCAGGAAATATGCTGTTAAAAATGCCATCCCACCTCGAAAAACGACAGATTTAAAAACCTGATATTGCCAAATTGAGTGCAAAAGTGCAGCCAGCATTTATTTCCTACAATGTCATAAGTTCTTTTTCCTTTGCAGCAATTAACTCATCCACTATGCCTGTATGTTGATCGGTAATTTTCTGAACCTGTTCCTGTGCCGTTTTTTCCTCGTCCTGGGAAATGAGTTTATCTTTTTCCAATTGCTTCAGTTGATCATTGCCTTCACGTCTCGCGTTTCGCACAGCAATTTTCGAATCTTCTCCAATTTTCTTAATCTGCTTTACATAATCTTTACGTCTTTCTTCAGTGAAAGGAGGAGTAACTGCACGGATGATATTTCCATCATTAGAGATATTGAAACCAAGATTTGCAGCCTGTAAGCTACGTTCTATTTCCTTGATCATCTTTTTTTCCCATGGACTTATCGCTAACAGCTGGGGTTCTGGAGTGGAGATATTTGCCACCTGATTGATGGGTGTTGGGGTTCCGTAATAATCAACCTTAACATTATCCAGCATTGAAGGTGAAACACGACCTGCATGGATAGTGCTGAGGTCACGTTTGAGACTTTCAATCGTACTGTCCATCATCAGGGCAACTATTTCCTCAACTTCCTGTATTTTTTCCAGTGACATTTCTCTTATTTAATCAAGGTTCCAACTGATTCACCACAAACTGCCTTGAGGATTGTTTCTGATTCCCTATAATCGAGCACCATAATGGGAAGCTTGTTATCCCTGCAAAAGGCAATTGCGGTTGCATCCATCACCTGAAGATTTTTATTTAGAACTTCATCATAATTTAATTTCACGTATCGAACTGCATCAGAATGAGTTAAAGGGTCTTTATCGTAGACTCCATTGGTTTTAGTTGCCTTAATTACGATTTCCGCACCAACTTCAGAAGCACGAAGAACCGCTGCGGTGTCAGTGGTAAAGTATGGATTGCCTGTGCCTGCGGCGAAAATAACAACACGTTTTTTTTCAAGGTGACGATCTGCTCTGCGTTTAATATACGGCTCAGCAATTGCGTTCAGTTCAATTGCAGACAAGACGCGTGTTAAAACACCCCTCTGTTCCAGCATTTCCTGAAGGCAGATACTGTTGATCACTGTGGCCAGCATACCCATGTGATCACCTGCTACCCGACCAATATTACCATCCGTGGACTTAGCACCACGAAAGATATTGCCGCCACCGATTACAATCCCAACTTCCACATTGAGATTGTGCACAGCAATTACACTTTCGGCAAGTGATCGGATTGTGTCATAATCAAACCCCGAGCCCTGTTCTCCTCCAAGAGTTTCACCGCTCAATTTCAACAGGATACGTTTGTATTTTGGGGTCATGCAAAAAGTTTAAAACTGGTATTTTTCAAATGTGTCAAAATTGATTTTTACACCAAGTTCATTCGCCGTTTGTTCTACAATTTGGCTTACTGAAAACTGGGGGTCTTTCACAAAAGGCTGGCTTTCTACACATATTTCCTTGATGAATTTTTTTAACCGTCCCTCGATCATTTTTTCAATGATATTATCAGGCTTCCCAGATTCCCTGGCCTGGGCAGTAAAAACTTCTTTTTCTTTTTCAAGCACTTCTTCTGGTACCTGATCTGGCTTAACTGCTTCAGCCTGAAATGCAGCAATATGCATTGCAATGTCTTTAGCCAAAGATTTCAAACGGTCATCATTACATGGCTGGTCTGTTTCCAATGGAACAGCAACTCCTATTTTGCCATTGCTGTGTATATAGCCACCAATTAAACCATGATTTATTTTAAATTTCCTACTGTTCAGAATCTGCATATTTTCACCAAGCTCAGCAATTGTATCAGTCAACATGCCTTCTACATTACCTTCTCCATTTATCAAATTCTGTTGTAGAAGATCATTTTCTCCATTCACCGAAACTTGTTCTGCAAGTTTTTTGATGAAATCCTGAAATTTTTCATTTCTTGCAACAAAATCAGTTTCACATGTAACCTGTACCAGTCCGGCAGTTTTCCCATCTTCACTCGAAGAAAAGCCAACGGCACCTTCGCGAGTTTCCCGTGAAGATTTCTTTAAGGCCTTTGCCTGTCCTTTTTTACGCAAGAAGTCTTTTGCTTCTTCCATATTACCATTTGTTTCAACAAGGGCCTTTTTGCAATCCATCATTGCAACCCCGGTAATTTCTCTTAATTCCTTTACTGCTGATGCTGTGATTGTTGTCATCTGGTTTAGTCTTTTATTGTTTTATTGGTTTAATTAGAAAATCTGGTTTACTGACAATAGTAATTTTTCCTGCAAGATTCCCTGGATATAATGATTACTTTTCAGTATCAGTCTTTTTAGCTTTCTTTTCTTTTACTGAATCAGCTTTCTTTGCCTGAGTAACCTTCGTTTTATCTGTTTGGGTTTCTGTTTTTTCAGCTGTTTTTTTTGTCTGTGTTTTTGATGCTGATTTTGCTTCTGCAGTCTTCGCTGGTGCTTTTGTTTCCGGCTGAGTTGCAGGTTGTTCAGCAGGAACCTTTACTACATCAACAGAAGCTTTCTTCTTAGTAGTTTGCTTGGTATCAGTTGCAGCTTTTGGCTTAGTTACCTTCTCTTTTTTATCTGTCTTCTTAGTAATTTTCTTGGCATCATCGGCTGCTTTTGCCCCAGTTAATTTCTCTTTTGTATCTGCCTGCTGTGAATTAACATCACTGTCGATTTCTTTTTTTTCAGGATCTCCTGCTTTAGTTTTAGATTTTTTAACGGAAGATTTTACTTTTGGTAAAGTTTTTTGTGATTTTACTTCCGTTTCAGTTTGTTTCTGATTAGAATCCTTTTCTTTAGGTTTAGCTTTTTTTGCAGCAGGTTTTACTTCCTCAGGGGATTCAATTCTGCTTTGCTTATATACAGCTAAACCTTCCATTACTGCTGTAGAAATAACATTTGCATACAAAGAAACCGCGCGTGGAGAATCATCATTTCCCGGAATAACATAATCAATGCCGGTGGGGTCACAGTTTGTGTCAGCAACTCCAATAACAGGTATTCGCAGCTTTAGGGCTTCCTTCAAGGCAAGCTGCTCCTTATGGCAGTCGGTAATAAAAAGCATTGATGGAACACTTTTCATATTACGTACACCGCCCAGAGACCGTTCCAGTTTCATGCGCTTACGTTCCATCATCAGGGCTTCTTTTTTGAGCACCCCATCATAGCTTCCGTCTTCACCGGCAATCTCTTCAAAAGTTTTCATGCGTGCAATTGACTGTTTGACCGTACCAAAGTTTGTCAACAGTCCACCGAGCCAGCGAAAATTGATGTAAGGACTTCCGCAGCGTTCAGCCTCTTCTTTAACAATACGCTGAATTTGGGTCTTTGTACCGACAAACAGAGGCACTCTTCCTTCTGCAGCAGACGCTTTCACATACTCATATGCTTCTTTGAGTTTGGACAAGGTCTGGCGCAAGTCTATTACGTGCACCCCGTTTTTAATACCATAGATGTAAGGTGCCATGTTGGGATGCCAGCGTTTTGTCTGATGCCCAAAATGGACACCAGCTTCCAGAAATGTTTTCATTGATATGACAGCCATAAAATCTCCTTGAAATGGCTTGGTTATATGTCCGTGGGATGAAAACGGACGAACAGGAATTTTGGTGAACAATACAGAAACCGTGCTGTTGTCAACACCCCATGACAATCA
>CAJXDX010000142.1 GCA_913052275.1 uncultured Pseudomonadota bacterium
CTACTGCCTGACGCACAACTGATCGCTGGAGTTTATTCTCATATATTTTCTGTCGGCTTTTCTCATCTTCCCATTCGGATGTGGAAATATCCCCGGAGTGCAGGAGTTCCCTGGCTTTTTTTTCTGCCTCCTGTGCACGCGGCAGGTCAATCTCATCAGCAGTTTCAGCAAGTTCTGCCAGCACCCTGACATTGTTTCCGTCAACCTGGGCATAGCCCCAGTGAACGGCGATGGCTTGTGTATTTCCGCTGCCGCTTACGTAGGACATAATCCCAGTGTCCAGTGTAGTCAGCAGAGGAACATGTTCCGGAAGGATACCCAGCTCACCCTCAATTCCTGGCAGCGTCACTGACTCTACATCCTCAATCAAAACTGTTCGAAAGGGTGTTACTACTTCAAGACTTAGTTTATCAGCCATCAGTTGCTATTGCTTCTGAGCTCATTAATTTTTTCTGTTGATGAATAACCGTCTTTATACCATCTGTCACCTTTTTAGCTTTTTCCTGCACTTGCTCAATGGTTCCTACCATGTAGAATGCCTGTTCCGGAAGGTCATCATGTTTTCCATCAAGAATTTCCCTGAATCCCTTGATGGTGTCTTTAATGTCAACATATTCACCTGAAGTTCCGGTAAAGGTCTCTGCCACAAAGAAGGGCTGGGACAGGAATCTCTGTACTTTCCTGGCACGGCTCACCACGACTTTGTCTTCTTCAGACAATTCATCCATACCGAGTATCGCAATTATGTCCTGCAAATCCTTGTAGCGCTGCTGCAGTATTTGTACTTCGTAGGCAACATTGTAGTGATCTTCACCCAAAACGTCTGCAGAAAGAATGCGTGATGTAGAATCAAGCGGATCAACTGCGGGATAGATCCCCAGCTCGGTGATCGCGCGGCTTAATACGACTGTTGCATCAAGATGGGAAAAAGTAGTTGCCGGGGCAGGGTCGGTCAGGTCGTCAGCAGGAACGTAAATTGCCTGCACAGAAGTGATGGAGCCTTTATTGGTTGAGGTAATACGCTCCTGCAAATTTCCCATTTCCGTGGAAAGTGTGGGCTGGTAACCCACGGCAGAAGGTATTCTTCCAAGCAAAGCCGAAACTTCGGAGCCTGCCTGGGTAAATCGGAAAATGTTATCTATGAACATCAACACATCTACTGCTTCTACATCACGGAAATATTCCGCGACGGTCAAACCAGTCAGTCCCACCCGGGCACGTGCTCCCGGAGGCTCATTCATTTGTCCATATACAAGGCTTGTTTTGTCCAGTACTCCGGATTCTTTCATCTCATTCCAGAGATCATTTCCTTCACGTGTTCTTTCACCTACTCCTGCAAAAACGGAGAAGCCACCATGTTCTGCGGCAATGTTTCGGATCAGTTCCATGATCACAACTGTTTTGCCGACTCCTGCTCCGCCGAATAAGCCGATCTTTCCTCCTTTAAGGAAGGGACAAAGCAGGTCCAAAACCTTTACTCCTGTAACCAGCATTTGTGCCTCGGTTTCCTGGTCAGCAAATGCCGGAGCGTCACGGTGAATTGACCACCGTTCGTCAGTTTTTATTGGTCCTGCTTCATCAACAGGGTCTCCTGTCACGTTTATAATTCTGCCAAGTACCCCCTTGCCGACAGGTGTGGAGATAGTTTCACCTAAATCCTTTACATCCATTCCGCGGTAAAGACCGTCAGTTGATCCCATTGATACTGTGCGTACCGTACTTTCTCCAAGATGCTGCTGTACTTCACAAATCAGTCGAGAACCTCCTTCCAGTTTGATTTCAAGTGCTGAGAAAATTTCAGGAAGGTCTTCTGTTTCGAATTCCACATCAACAACCGGTCCCATTACCTGTACGATCTTGCCTGTGCTCATTTTTTCCTTTTAGTTCTGTTAGGTGAAAAAAAATTAATTATAAACTTTCAGCGCCGCTTATGATTTCTATCAATTCACTCGTGATTGCTGCTTGTCTGGTTCTGTTATAATGCAGCTGCAGTTTATCAATAATTTCTCCCGCATTTTTTGTCGCTGCGTCCATGGACGTCATGCGGGCCGCATGCTCTCCGGCAATTGTATCCAGCCAGGAAACGTAAACTTGATTTTGAACGTATTTCTTCAGCAGAGTTTTTAGTATCTCTTCCGGTGAGGGTTCAAACAATATTTCACGCTCATCCACCGTTTCCGCTTCTATAGGCTTAATCGGCAGAAGCTGTTCAATCACCGGAACCTGTGAAATCACGTTTACAAAATGATTGTATGCGAGAAGCACCTGATCCAGTTCATCCTTCTCAAACCGCTGAGTAAACTCACCCACAACATCCCTGACCAGGCTTAGATGTTCATCCGGAGGAGTTCCTGTATGATTGACAAGAATTTTATGCGTGGTCCTTTTGAAAAAATCATTTCCCTTTCGGCCAAAAATTACAAACTCTGCACACTCCACTCCTTCATCAAAAAGCTGCTGCAGCAAAGCCTTGGAGAGATTTGAATTGAACCCTCCGCAAAGGCCACGGTCGCTTGTGACTAAAATAACACCAGTTCTTTTTCCGCTGGAATTCCGGAAGAGACTACCGAAGCCTGTATCCTGTTCCTCGCCTTCAAAACGGTTACTGAGTGATGAGACAATGCTTTTCAGCTTTTGTGCGTAAGGTGTGGCTTCCCGTATATGGTCTTCCGCGCGTCTTAACTTTGCCGCGGAAACCATTTTCATGGCACTTGTGGTTTTCTGTGTTCTTTTAACGCTGTCAATGCGTTTGCGTATATCTTTTAAGCTCGCCATTCTGGATTAAGTGGTGCTGTTTTCTGCAGAAAAAGCCTCTACAAATTCATTCAATGCTGATTTCAACTCTGTTTCCGCAGTTTCATCAATCATTTCTTTTTCTTCGATCGATTTACGCAAATCTGCTTTTTTAGTTTGAATGAATGTCAGGAATTCGGATTCAAATTTACTCAGCTTGTTGATCGGCTGATCGTCCAAAAAACCATTAGTAGCAGCAAAGATAGAAAGCGCCTGATCCACCCAGGGCATTGGCTGGTATTGGGGCTGCTTAAGAATTTCCACCAGCCGCTGTCCGCGTGCAAGCTGTTTTTGGGTAGCCTGGTCCAGATCACTTCCAAACTGGGCAAATGCTTCTTTTTCCCTGTACTGTGCAAGGTCAAGACGCAAAGTTCCAGCTACCTGCTTCATAGCTTTAACCTGTGCTGCACCTCCTACCCGGGACACGGACAGACCAACGTTAATTGCCGGGCGAATTCCGGAATTGAACAGGTCTGTACTTAGAAAAATCTGTCCGTCCGTAATTGAAATCACGTTGGTGGGAATGTATGCAGAAACATCTCCGGCCTGTGTTTCAATAATCGGCAGTGCTGTCAGTGAACCTGCCCCAAGCTCATCATTAAGTTTGCAGGCTCTTTCCAGCAGTCGGCTGTGTAGATAAAATACATCACCGGGATATGCCTCTCGTCCAGGCGGACGCCGCAGCAGCAGTGAAAGCTGACGGTAGGCTACAGCCTGCTTTGAAAGATCATCATAGACACAAAGTACATGCCCGCCCTTATCACGGAAATATTCACCGATACTGACACCGGAATACGGAGCGAGAAACTGCAGCGGTGCAGGCTCAGAAGCAGTGGAGGAAACTACAATCGTGTGCTCCATCGCGCCTTCGTTTTCCAGCCTCTGAACAATCTGGGCCATGGTTGAGCGCTTCTGTCCAATTCCAACATAGATGCAGATCATATCACCGCCTTTTTGATTGATGATGGTGTCAATCGCAATTGCAGTCTTTCCTGTCTGTCTGTCACCAATAATCAATTCTCGCTGACCACGACCTATCGGAACCATTGAGTCAATCGCTTTCAGTCCGGTCTGCATTGGTTGATGCACAGATTTTCTGTCAACAATTCCTGGTGCTATGGTTTCAATCAAACGTGTGTCTGTAGTGGCAATCGGGCCTTTGCCGTCAATCGGTTTGCCTAGAGGATCTACAACTCGTCCCAACAGGCTTTCTCCAACGGGAATCTCGGCAATCCGTTCGGTACGCTTTACCTCGTCTCCCTCCTTGATGGTGCGGTCTTCTCCAAAAATAACAACACCTACGTTATCTTCCTGAAGGTTTAAGGCCATGCCGGTAATATTCCCTGGAAACTCAACAAGCTCTCCTGCCTGTACATTGTCCAGACCATAAACCCTTGCTATTCCATCTCCAACTTCCAGCACCGTTCCAACTTCTGATTTTGTGGCCTTTTTGTCAAAGTTTTCAACTTGCTGCTGAATTATTTTACTAATTTCTTCTGCTCTAATTTTCATAGCCTGTCAGCCTCTTATAATAGATTGTCGAATCTGATTTAACTGGGTGTGAATGCTCCCGTCAATAACCATAGAACCGATGCGTGTTATTATGCCGCCTATGATGGAAGGGTCAATGGTAACGTTGACTTCGGCGTTTTTACCTGAATACCTGGAAATAGCTTTTTCTAGTTTCCTCACAGTTTCTTTTGGCAGCTCATGTGCCGCTGTTACCTCGGCCTCGATGCGACCCAGTTTTTCTTGTAATAACAAATTAAATGCCCTCTCAATGCCTGGCAAAAAATCTATTCGCCGCTTAGCCAGAAGGTAGCGGCTGAATGTGTTAACCAGGGCAGGTACTTTTATTTCATTCAGAACACCTTTCAGGATCTCTTGCTTTAGCCTGGAAGAAACTTTAGTGTCTGAAAGCACTTGCCTCAATTCAGAATTTTCTTTGTAAACCT
>CAJXDX010000143.1 GCA_913052275.1 uncultured Pseudomonadota bacterium
AAAATACTAATTTGAATTATTTGATTAATTTTTTAAAGAAAAGACAGATAACAGGTTTCAAAAATGCAAACAGGATCCTTAAAGTTTTGCAGCTAATTCTGCACCTTCATTGATTGCAATTTCTGCATCAAGTCCCAAAGACTCCCTGGCCCCACCGATCACATGCACTTCATAACCTGATTGCCTTAAAGCGCTCTCCAAATCACGCCTGGGTTCCTGTCCTGCGGCAATGATAATGTTATCCACATCCAGAACAGTTTCTTGAGGATCTTCACCTTTATTCATGGCAACTCGTAACTGTAATCCGGAGTCATCAATTTTCTGATAAGCTGCTCCCGGAAGAAGCTTAACCCCATGAGATTTTAATGATTGGATATGTGCCCAGCCTGTGGTTTTACCCAGCCGTTTACCTATTTTGTCAGAAGAACGCTGTAATACTGTGACTTCACGTTTTTTGGGTTTTCTAACTTCTAATGCTTCATTCGAATCAAGAATACCATGACCCTGCAAATAATCAGGAACATCTCCTGAAAAAGGAGTCTGTGCTGTAAGGTAATGTGCCACATCGATACCGATCCCTCCTGCACCGATAACAGCCACTTTGCGGCCTACAACTCGTTCCTTGTCCAGCACATCTAAATAACTCAGTACCTTGGAATGATCTGCACCTTCCAGCTCCAGTTTACGGGGTCGAACTCCAGTGGCTAAAACCACAGCATCGTATTTACCTGTAAGAGGGGACTGCGGACTAATGATGTGTCCCAGTTTTAGTTCAACTCCATATTTTTTCAGCATAACCCTATAAAACCGTATTACTTCAAAAAACTCCTGTTTGCCCGGAATTTTGACTGCGTAGTTTATCTGTCCTCCCAGTTCCTCACGCTGGTCAAACAAAGTAACACGGTGTCCACGCATTGCGGAAATGTATGCTGCCGTCATGCCGGCTGGACCTGCACCAATCACAGCAATTGATTTAGGATTGGCTGCCGGTTCATAATTCAGTTCAGTTTCTCGTCCGGCTCTAGGATTAACCATGCAGCTTGCTGTTTTCATTTTGAAGATATTATCCAGACAGGCCTGGTTGCAGGCTATGCAAGTGTTTATTTCTTCAGGACGGCCCTCTTCGGTTTTTTTGACAAAATTTTCATCGGCCAAAAATGGTCTTGCCATGGACACCATGTCGGCTATCCCGTCTCTTAAAATATTCTCCGCAACAAGAGGATCATTTATGCGGTTTGATGTCACAACTGGAATATTCAGGTATGGACGCAGCTTACCGGTGACCCAGGCAAATGCTGCACGGGGAACCATCATTGCAATTGTTGGAACACGTGCTTCATGCCAGCCAATTCCTGTATTTATAAGAGATGCTCCTGCTTCTTCTACACGCTGCCCAAGTTCAACTACCTCTTCAAAACTGCTCCCTTCATCTACTAAATCGAGACAGGAGAGACGGAAAATCATGATGAAATCCTGACTTCCAACCTCTTCCCGGATCCTTTCAACAACACGTAAAGGAAATCTTATGCGGTTTTCAAATGTACCTCCCCATTCATCGGTACGGTGATTTGTACATTTGGCAATAAACTGGTTTATCAAGTATCCCTCTGACCCCATTATTTCAACACCATCATAACCTGCATCTTTTGCCAGTTTGGCACATCGGGCATAGTCGTCAATAGTTTGCAAAATTTCAGTATTGCTTAATTCTTTAGGCCGGTAGAAATTGATCGGTGCAGTTATCGGGGATGGAGCCACACAATTTTCCATGAGCCCGTAACGTCCTGTATGCAGAATCTGCAGTGCTATTTTTCCTCCGTTTTCATGTACTGCATTCACAATCGGCTCGTGAAAAGCCAGCTGCTCCTCTGAAACAAGGTCAGCACCATCTTCAAAAACTCGGCCTTCAGTGTTTGGCGCAAATCCACCGGTTATGATCAGTCCTGCTCCGCCTCTTGCCCGCTCCGCGTAAAAAGCAGCAAGTCTTGGTGAACCATCGGGATGCTCTTCAAGTCCAGTGTGCATTGAACCCATCATGACTCTGTTTTTTAAAGTTACATTGCCAACTTTAATTGGACTTAGAAGGGTCTCAAAAGACATTATTAATGATTTGGATTAATAGTGCTGAATGAAATGATGGCTAATGGTGTGAGGTCCAGGGATAAATAAAGCATTTCCCGGATAAAGTTTGTAAATGCTTTTCATGCTGGCTGAAGAATTTAATCTCAAGAAGCCTTCAGTAATTCTGCCTGGTAATATGAGAGTAAAGGGTCAATAACCAGCTCAAGATTGCCGAACAAAATGTCCTCCAGTTTGTAGAGAGTTAAATTGATGCGATGATCTGTGAGACGGCCCTGGGGGAAATTATAGGTCCGGATACGCTCGCTTCTGTCTCCGGAACCAACCATGCCTCTGCGTTTTTCGGCTGTTTCAGACTGCTGGGCTTCAAGCTCCTTTTCATAGAGCCGGGCTCTCAGGACTTTTAATGCCTGCGATTTATTCTTTAACTGGGATTTCTCATTTTGGCAAATGACTACAAGTCCGGATGGAATGTGAGTAATTCGGACTGCAGAATCAGTGGTATTAACGCTTTGGCCTCCAGGTCCGGATGACCTGTATACATCTATCCTCAAATCTCCAGGGTTGATTTCCACTTCAACATCTTCTACTTCAGGCAAAACAGCAACAGTTGCCGCAGAAGTATGGATCCGTCCCTGCGTTTCAGTTTTTGGAACTCGTTGTACTCGATGCACACCGCCTTCATATTTCAGGCGACTGTAGACTTCCTTCCCCTCAATTGAAAAAGTTATTTCCTTAAAACCTCCAAGATCATTCCTGCTTTCATTCATCAGTTTCAAACGCCATTTTTGAGATTCAGAATAATGGGCATACATCTGAAAAAGATCTCTGGCAAATAGAGCAGCTTCATCCCCTCCTGTACCTGCACGTATTTCAATGATTATATTTCTGGAATCATCAGGATCTTTGGGCAACAGAAGAAGTTCTATCTGTTTCTGCATCTTTTGCATCTGCAGGTTCATTTCGTGAATCTCCTGAACTGCCAATTTGCGTATTTCAGGATCTTCATCCTTGTCCTCAGATAACTCGCGGTTATCTTCAAGTTGTTGCTGAATTTTAAGGTAGAGCTGGTAGGCCTCAACTATTTCCTGTAAACCGGCATGTTCCTGAGTAAGCTTGCGGTAGCGATTCTGATCCTGGACTACTTCTGGCTGTCCAAGTTCCTCTGTCAGTTTTTCAAATCGCGAGTTAATTTCCTCAAGTTTATCCAGCATTTCCGGTCAGGTCCGGCTGTATTTGCGTTTAAATTTTTCTATTCTTCCGGTTGTGTCAATCAAATTTTTTCCTGCACCAGTGAAAAATGGATGGCAGTTTGAACATATTTCCACCGTTAATTCTCCTCCCTTTGAAGATAGAGCATTCCAGGTAGATCCGCATGCACAGCGGAATGAAGTCATTTTATATTCTGGATGTATTTTAGGTTTCATTGGTATATATTTTTTAGCAGCAATTTTTGGTACTAGAAAGTTCAGCTATTTATCCATCATATCAAGGAAGTTTGAGTTTTCCTTGAATTTATCCATTTTATCTATCAGGAATTCCAGAGCCTCAACCACGTTAAGTTGGGAGAGAACCTTACGCAACACCCAAATTCTGTCAAGGTCTGCTTTTTCGATTAAAAGTTCCTCTTTACGTGTTCCGGATTTGCTGAGATCAATTGCAGGGAAAATCCTTTTTTCAACAGGTTTCCTGTCTAGCACAAGTTCCATATTTCCTGTGCCCTTGAACTCTTCAAAAATAACTTCATCCATACGACTGCCTGTATCAATCAATGCAGTCGCGATGATAGTCAAAGATCCGCCTTCTTCAATATGCCTGGCAGCACCAAAAAATCTTTTTGGTTTAAACAGTGCGTTTGAGTCCACACCACCGGACAGAATTTTTCCGCTTGGCGGAATGACTGTGTTATAGGCCCTGGCAAGTCTTGTGATAGAATCAAGCAGTATTACCACATCCCGCTGATGTTCAACAAGTCTTTTGGCTTTTTCAAGAACCATTTCAGATACCTGGACGTGGCGAGTTGCCGGCTCATCAAAAGTCGAAGCAACCACTTCCCCGTCCACTGAACGACGCATATCTGTAACTTCTTCCGGACGTTCATCAATCAAAAGTACGATTAAATCAACTTCAGGATGATTTTCGGTAATGCTGTTTGCTATTGACTGCAAAATCATTGTTTTACCTGTCCTTGGGGGTGCCACAATAACTCCGCGCTGGCCCTTGCCTATCGGTGATACCAAGTCAATCACCCTTGTAGTCAAATCATTGTCCTTGCGTTCAAGATGCAGATGTTCCTCAGGGTGGAGCGGTGTGAGGTTATCAAAAAGAATTTTTTCATAAGCTTTGTTAGGGTCGCTGAAGTTTATTTCTTCAACTTTCAGCAAGGCGTAATAACGTTCGCTTTCTTTAGGTGGGCGGATCTGGCCTGCTACTGTATCACCGGTACGAAGATTAAATCGCCTGATCTGGGAAGGGGAAACATAGATATCGTCCGGTCCAGGCAGATAGTTATAATCCGGTGCACGCAGGAATCCAAACCCGTCAGGCAATGCTTCCAGAACACCGGCTCCATAAATGATACCTTTGCGCTTTGTCTGTGCCTGCAGCAGAGCAAAAAGCAGTTCCTGTCCGCGCATGCTGTTGGCATTTTCAATGT
>CAJXDX010000144.1 GCA_913052275.1 uncultured Pseudomonadota bacterium
TCAAAGATCGGCATACATGCGCCTCCGGGATATCCGAAAATATACTCAACACCTTGTCTTTTGAGTGCCTCAACTACAATTTGAGCACCATTCATGCGTTTTTTCATATTTGTTTTTCTAAAAAATGTTCAGTTTTTAAAAAAATGTATTTATATTTTATAATTTTGAGTAAATAAATGCAAACTTTATAAAAATAATACACATAATTTGATTCTGTAATTAATTACCCTGTCGATTATACATAAAAAAAGTGGCCTATTGAAATAGTTTGTTAAATTAATTGTCAACATTTGCAATTTATTGCAAATAAAGTATTTCATAATTTGAACCACGATAGATCATGTTGTGATTAATAAATTTTTTATTTAAACAATACTTATTAAGCGATTATTGTTGCTTATTTAACAGTATCTGATAGAAATAATTAGCAGCATTTAAAAACTGAACATCCATAACAGAGGTTAAAGTTGTTTTCAAAAGAAATACAAAATCAGGTAAACAATCTGCTGAGCCGTTATCCGTTTAAACAAAACGCACTGATTCCTATTTTGCTGTTGGCTCAGAAAGAAAATAACGGTTGGTTAACAGAAGAATGGATGCAGCATGTGGCTGATTGTTGCGAAGTACCGCTCACTCATGTTGAAGGTGTTGTGACGTTCTACACAATGTTTCGCCTTAAACCTCCGGGTAAATACCATTTACAGGTTTGTACCTGCGTGCCGTGCTGTCTAGTAGGCGGAACTGAATTGTTGGAGTACACAGAAAAAAAGTTGAACACTCATGCAGGCTATACAACAGGTGACGGATTGTTCAGCATAGAAGAAATGGAATGTATAGGTGCATGCAGCTATGCTCCGGCAATGATTGTAAATGAAGACTATCATGAGCAGGTAACCATTGAAAAAATGGGAAAATTAATTGATAAGTTGAGTAAGTAAAATATGGCGGAAGAAACCCTTGTTCTTTTTAAAAACATACGAAACCCAAAATACAGCAAGTCTCTGGAAGGGTACAAAAAAGCCGGCGGTTACCATACTTTGAAAAAAGTCTTTGGGATGAAGCCGGAAGAAGTTGTTCAGACAGTAAAGGATTCCGGCGTTCGCGGACGAGGCGGAGCAGGATTCCCTACAGGTCTGAAGTGGAGCTTCATGCCCAAAGGAACAGGCAAGCCTAGTTATCTTATTGCCAATGCCGATGAATCTGAACCTGGAACTTGCAAGGACAGGGAACTGATGCTTAAGGATCCGCATCTGTTTCTTGAAGGCATGATGATCGGGTGTTACGCTGTAGGATGCCATCATGGCTATATTTATATTCGGGGTGAGTTTTTTCCAGCAATCAAGTCTTTAAATACCGCTGTTGAAGAATTATATGCAGATGGTCTGCTTGGTCCAGATCCCTTGGGCAGTGGTTTTCATCTGGACCTTACAATTCACAGCGGAGCTGGCGCATATATTTGTGGAGAAGAATCCGCATTGCTGGATTCTCTGGAGGGCAAGCGTGGTCAGCCCCGAGTCAAGCCGCCTTTCCCGGCCGTTTCCGGTTTCAATGGATGTCCGACAAGTGTCAACAATGTGGAAACACTGGCATGCATGCCCTTTATTCTAGGCGATGACGGAGTTGATGCCTTCAAAAGTTTCGGTCCACAGAATAATTCTGGAACTCACCTGGTCAGCCTGAGCGGCCATGTCAAAAAACCGGGTGTTTACGAGTTAAGAATGGATGTAAACATGAAAGACATTATTTACGGGATTGGAGGAGGTATCCGCAACGGCAAAAAGCTCAAAGGAGTAATTCCCGGAGGATCATCTTCTTCGGTGATGACTGCCGATGAAGTTGATGTGCTGTACAATTTTGATGAACTGGCAAAAATTGATACAATGCTTGGTTCTTCAGCAATGATGGTATTCGATGAAGATACTGATGTCGTGCAGTTACTTCATCGCATTACCCGATTTTATGCCCATGAATCATGCGGCCAGTGTACCCCATGCCGTGAAGGCACGCACTGGTCACGCAATATTATACGTGATTTCCTCAACGGCAACGGCAGTGATGAAAAACTGAGGCGCCTCGACCGGGTTGGAGGTAATATGCTGGGCACTACACTTTGCGCTTTAGGAGATGCCGCCGCTTTGCCGATACAAAGTTTTGTGAAAAAATTTCCGGATGACTTCCGGAAATATTATGCCAATAAATAACGAGTTGAAAATGCCAGTCTTTCATATTGATGATGAGCCTGTAGAATTTCATCCGGGAGAAAAAATACTTTCTGCCGCCTTGCGAAATGGGAAAAAAATCCCTCATTACTGTTACCATCCGGGAATGTCGATTGTGGCCACCTGCCGAATATGCGTAGTCGATATTGTTGATCTTGGTAATGGGCGTCCTGCTCCAAAACTTCAAACCGCCTGTTCAGTGGATGCAGCAGAAGGAATGAAGATTGAGACCATGAACCAAAAAGTAGAAGAAGGACGCAAACTTGTAAACGAGTTTCTGCTGATTAATCATCCTTTAGACTGCCCAATCTGTGACCAGTCCGGAGAATGTACTCTCCAGGATTACTCTTTTGAATATGGTTCCGGAAAATCTGAAATGGATTATTCCAAGCGTGTTTACGGTTGGCGTGATATTGGAACGTTTGTCAGTCTTGAGCGCAACCGCTGCATTCAGTGTTCCCGTTGTGACAGATTCACCAGGGAAATCACAGGAACTAATGAATTCGGTATGTTTAACCGGGGACATGAACTGACGGTGGATACATACACCGACAGGCCGATGACCAATAAATTTCAAGGCAATATGGCTGACATTTGCCCGGTTGGAGCTATTACTGAAAAAGAATTCCGCTTTAAGCGCAGAGTATGGAAACTGAAAAAAAATCGTTCGATCTGCACCGGTTGTTCAACAGGCTGTAACGTCACAATTGAGCATGATCGTAATGAAGTTTTTCGGTTGAAGCCTCATGAAAACCAAAATGTAAATAAGTGGTGGATGTGTGATGAAGGGCGTTTAACTTACCAAATCATGAACGAAAGGAAAACAAGAATAAACAGGCCTTTGGGACGTGTAGGCCAAAACCTGCAGGATATTTCCTGGGAAGAAGCTTACAGGGCTATTGCAGAAAGAATCAGCGAAATGGAGCCCACAGGAAATGAAGTGATTGCGCTTACTGACACTCATGCAAGTAACGAAGAATTGTTTTTAATCAAAAAGCTGCTTAAAGATGGATTTTTATCAGACAATGTCTTTTGTCCTTTGCCCAAATGGGAACAGAGAGAGAGTGAATTTTTCATCAACACCCTCATTACAACAGACAAGACTCCAAACCGTGCAGGAGCTCTGGCATTGAAGATCAAAGGTGACCCTGGAAACGTGGAAGTTAAAAATACAATTGATGGTGAACTCAAAGTGGTAATTGTTTTAGGCAATCCATTTGAAACAGAGCATGAAATTCAGCAAAAAATTAAACCAGCTCAGCTTGTGGTTCATATTGGAGCTTACCACAATTGCTGGAGTGAGATAGCTGACGTTGTACTTCCTGGACAATATTATTCAGAAAAAAAGGTTACGTTTACTAACAAAATGCAGCACGTACAGGCTACAGATATTGTTGTTCAGGCTTTACGCAGAAGTCGTCCTGAATGGCAGATAATAGTTGAACTCGCACAATCATTAGGACACAAATACAGCTTCAGTAACATAAATCAGGTTTTTGCAGAAATGGCTGGAGAAACAAAAGCATTTTCCGGAATTAGTTTTGATCAAATTGGCGACCAGGGAATGAAGCTGACACAAACTTTCAAGGACACCGGAATGAAATTAGTAAAGGCACCTGCATAGCAGTTGTACCGTAAATTGTAATAGACGAAATATTAAGGTGTTAACAATATTTTATATATTTGCTGCTTTAAGTGTTTTTGGGGCACTTGGAGTTCTTTTCCTGAAAAATCCAATTCATTGTGCACTTTCTCTGGTAGGAACTTTTTTCTGCCTGGGCTCGATTTATGTGATGCTCAATGCTGAATTTGTTGCGGTTATACAGGTTTTAATTTATGCAGGGGCAATAATGGTTTTATTCCTGTTTGTTCTGATGTTATTGTCCTCCCTGGATACGGAACAGTCATCAAACAAATGGTCCGCAGGAAAAATTCTGGCTGGACTTCTGTCGCTTGGAATATTTGCTCAAATAGCATATCTATTTACAGGCAATGAGCTGAAACTTGGCACCAAGGGAGAATATCCGATAGAAGTCGTTGAAGAAATTGGCTCTATTGCCTTAATCGGACGCCTTCTTTTCACCGATTATATATTGTCATTTGAAATTATTGTAATTCTCCTGCTCGTTGCCGTAATTGGCGCTGTAGTGATTGCAAAGAGAAAATTTCATTAAATAATTATTAATGATTCCCATCGAACACATTTTACTGCTGAGCGTTCTGCTTTTTACAATAGGCGTACTTGGCGTACTGCTGCGCAGAAATGTCATAGTTATTTTTATGAGCATTGAACTGATGCTCAACGCAGTTAACTTGTCATTTGTTACATTCTCCAGGAGTCTGGACTCAATGACAGGGGTGGTTTTCATCTTCTTCATTATCGTGGTTGCTGCAGCTGAAGCTGTAGTTGGGCTTTCAATAATTCTTTCAATTTACCGGACTCGAAAATCACTGAATATTGAGGAATTTAATTTATTAAAATGGTAAGCATG
>CAJXDX010000145.1 GCA_913052275.1 uncultured Pseudomonadota bacterium
TCAAATCCTGCGTCCGCACAGGAAAAATCTCCTGAATCTTTTCAAATGCTTTCTGAAACAGAAACTGAAGAGGATACTGAAGATGAAGAATTTGATGATGGTTTCGAGGATGAGTTTGAAAATGCAGAAGAAGAAATTTTTGATCCACTCAGCGGATACAACAGTGTGATGACTGAATTTAATGACGGATTTTATGTTTATGTTCTGGATCCTGTAGCCCGAGGTTATCGATGGATTATGCCGGATCCTGCACGACGTGGTGTAAAAAATTTCTTTCATAATCTTCTTTTTCCGATACGGTTCGTCAACAACGCCCTGCAGCTTAAACCAAAAAATTCAGGTGAGGAATTTCTTCGTTTTATAATTAACAGCACTGTGGGAATTTTTGGTATATGGGACCCTGCAAAAGAGTGGTTTGGTCTTGAAGCGCATGAAGAGGATTTTGGCCAGACCCTTGGATATTATGGTGTAGGAGGAGGGTTCCATATTGTTCTGCCGTTTTTGGGACCGTCAAATCTGCGTGATATGTTCAGCCTTTATCCGGACATGCAGATGGACCCGGTTTATTATGTTGAGAATCGCCCTTATAATTTCCCGAGGAAAGAGGGTGAATATCTTGGCCTTTCCAGGCAGACAATACAGCAGACAAATCTATTGTTGCTTAAAACTGTAAACAGGGAATCATTGCGGATTGGTCAGTATGAGAATCTTAAAAAAGATGCTATAGAACTTTACCCGTTTCTGAGGGATGTCTATGAGCAGAATCGTGCAAAACTAATCGAGGAGTAAACATGCAAGCTTATCTAAAATATATCGCCGGTAGATCCCTGATTTTTCTTTTGATGCTCTGTTTTACTTCATCTGCTCCACTTGCTGATGAAGTAAGCGAAATCCGTGCTATGACAAAAGAAAAAGTTGATATCGTGATCAACATCCTCAAGGACAAAAGTCTTAGCAAAAATGAAAAAAAGGAAGGAATATTAGAAACCATTGACGGGCTTTTTGATTTCAGTTTAATGGCAAGGCTCAGTCTGGGAAAGAAACACTGGAAATCTCTCAGCAAGGCAAAACGCAAGGAATTCTCTGAGTTGTTTGTGGAACGCCTGAAGCTGTCATACTTGGAGAAGCTGGACCTTTATACCGATGAAGAAGTTGTGGTTGATGAAGCAAGGCTGACCAAGAAAAATCGAGTGGAAGTACTAACGTACCTTGTGACCAAGGACGACAAAAAAGAGATGATTTATAAACTGTACAAAACAAAGAAAAAAGGCTGGAGGGTTTATGATGTGGATGTTCTTGGTGTGAGTATTGTGCAGACCTATCGCTCCCAGTTTTCCGGGGTATTGAAGAAAGAAACCATGGAGCAGTTGATGGAACGCATGCGATCAGCAGGAGAGTTGGGGGCTTGATGCTGCGTCAGTTCTACGACAAGGTAATTCTCACCTATCCCAAGACAATCCTGCTGTTACTGCTGCTGTGCATTGCTGCACTTGGTTACCAGGCTCGATACCTGGAAATTGATGCTTCAGCGGAAACTCTGCTGCTGGAAGATGATAAAGACCTGGCATTTACTCGAAAAGTAAATCAGCGCTATGGCACCCAGGATTTCCTTGTATTAACTTTCACTCCAAAAGCAGACCTGCTTGCTGATTCAACTTTGAATACTCTGCAGCAGTTAACCAATGAACTGCAGGCTCTGGAAAGAGTTGATTCGGTCTTAACAATCCTGAATGTCCCACTGCTGGAGAGTCCTCCTAAACCGGTAAAAGAGCTGCTTGAGAATGTTCCCACCCTTTCTTCTCCGGGAATTGACAAAGAACTTGCCAAACAGGAATTCCTGAACAGCCCCATTTACAGGGATAACCTCGTCAGTCCGGATTTTAAAACTACGGCGCTTCTGATCAATCTGCATGACGATCCGCTATACAGGGAACTGCTTCAGCAGCGGAATCATCTGCGAAGTAAGGAAAAAGATGGAACAATTAGCGTGATTGAGCAAAAAGAACTGGAAGAGGTGCTGATACAATTCAAGAATCACCGTGATGAAATGCGAATTGTTGAACACAACAACATTTCAAAAGTCCGTGCAATTGCAGAGAAATACCGTGGTGAGGCAAAGATTTTCCTGGGAGGAGCAAGCATGGTTGCCGATGACCTGGTTACATTTATCCGCAGTGACCTGAAAGTATTCGGCAGCGCGGTGCTTGCGTTTTTGGTTGTCACACTATGGATAATCTTCAGGCAGCTGCGCTGGATTCTGCTTCCGGTTATTACCTGTTCATTTTCTGTCCTGACCACGAGTGGATTTTTAGGTCTTTTCGGGTGGGAGGTCACAGTGATTTCTTCAAATTTCATTTCCATTCAGCTGATAATCACAATGGCCATTACCATCCACCTGATTGTACGCTACCGTGAACTGGCAAGGCTTAATCCGGAGATAGATCAGCGTCAGCTTATTCTTGATTCAACGATGTTCATGGCAAGACCATGCACCTTTGCGGTGCTGACCACTGTGGTTGGGTTCGGGTCATTGGTCCTGAGCGGAATTTTGCCGGTGATGAACTTTGGATGGATGATGAGTGCCGGAATCGGAGTTTCGCTTTTTCTAACATTTCTTATTTTTCCGGTACTGCTGATGCAGATGCCGAAAATAATGCCGAATACGTCCTTTGAATCACGATTTGCCCTGACCAAAATATTTGCCGATATCACTGAACGTCATGGCAGGACCATACTTGTCATCAGTATATGCGCATTAACACTCAGTGTTATCGGCGCGGCAAAACTGAATGTGGAAAACAGCTTCATTGATTATTTCCAGGAAGATACAGAGATATACCAGGGCATGAAAGTTATTGATCAGCAGCTGGGCGGAACAACACCGCTTGATTTGATAGTTCAGCTGGAAAAGAGTGAAGCTGATACGCCGCAGCAAGAAGCGGAAAGCACAGATGTTGAAGAACTGGAAGATGAAGAAGAGTTTGATTCCTTTGAAGAAGAATTTGAGGAATCGGCAGGTGAAGCACAGTACTGGTTCACCGCAGAAAAAATGGAGCAAATTGAAGAAATTCATGATTACCTCGACGGACTTGATCAGACCGGAAAGGTGCTTTCACTGGGCACAATGCTGAAAGTCGGGAAAACCCTTAATTCCGGAAAACCTCTTGATAATTTCCTGCTTGCCCTGATCTACAATGAGCTTCCGGAAGAATTCAGGGAAATAGTCCTTGATCCGTTTGTATCTGTGGAACACAACGAGGCCAGGTTTTATGTGCGTATAAGGGATTCAGAGCCAGACCTGCGCCGCAATGAACTGTTGATGCAGATCAAGCAGGATTTGCCTTCCAAGCTGGGAATTCCGGAGGAAAAAGGTCAGCTGGCAAGCCTTCTAGTGCTTTACAACAATATGCTGCAGAGCCTTTTTCGCTCACAGATACTTACATTGGGAGTGGTAATTCTGTCATTTTTAATCATGTTCATGTTTTTGTTCCGCTCCTTAATTATTGCCCTGATAGCAATTTTCCCCAATGTCCTTTCCATTGGGGTTGTGCTCGGGTTTATGGGCTGGATGGGCATTCCGCTTGACATGATGACCATCACAATCGCAGCAATCAGTGTGGGGATTGCTGTTGACAATACAATTCATTACATACATCGCTTCAGGCATGAATTTAAATCTGACAGTAATTATCTGGCTGCAATGCACCGTTCTCATGAGAGCATTGGCTACGCCATGTACTACACCTCTATCACCATCATTATAGGTTTTTCCATTCTAGTCTTCTCAAAATTCATTCCCAGCATCTATTTTGGTTTGCTGACAGGACTTGCGATGCTGATTGCCCTGCTTGCTGCCCTCACGCTGCTGCCGCAGCTGCTGATAATCATCAAACCTTTTGGTGCGGAAAAGCAGTAAATCAGGCTTGATGGTCCGGCATGCTGTACCAGTGATATTTTGCTGTTTAATGATGGACAGTAAATTTAACGACTTCATTTCTTTTTGGAATTAATCCAGTTCCGTCTTATCTGAAAACTTAAGTATGTTTGGACCAGTTGTTGATGTAATTTTTCCAATCTTCGGACTGCTGATGGTTGGATATATTACAGTCATGCTGGGATGGTTTGACCAGACTGCAATACGGGGACTCACCCGTTTCGTTTTTGATTTTGCGGTGCCGATGCTTTTGCTGCGCACTGTTTCCACTGCAAAGCTCCCGGAAGACATTCCATGGAATTTCCTGGGTTCCTATTATTTGGGGACAATGCTTGTATTATTTTCCGGACTTATCATAGTCAGGATCATGTACAAGATCACTTTTTCAGAGCAAGTGGTCTCTGCGTTTTCGTGCAGTTTTTCTAATACAGTTTTGCTGGGTATTCCCCTGGTTTTGCTGGCTTTCGGCGATCAGGGTGCATTGCCTTTGTTTATCATCATCGGAACACACGGCTTCGTTATGTTTCCGCTTTTCACAATCATGATGGAAATAGGCCAAATTGGGAAGGCGCCTTTCAAAACCCTGTTCGCTAAAACTTCGTATGGATTAATAACCAATCCGCTGGTTATCGGTCTGCTGGGCGGACTGGGGTGCAATTTGCTTGGAATCACTTTGTGGAAGCCCCTGGATGAAATTGCAAAACTGCTTGGTGACGCGGTTACTCCCGGCGCTTTGTTTGCTCTTGG
>CAJXDX010000146.1 GCA_913052275.1 uncultured Pseudomonadota bacterium
GATCAACTCCATCTTTATCCATTTGGAGGTGTCGCCAAGTCTTCAGAGTGGTTGATTGAGTGGCAGAAAAAGTTTTGAATTTCAGCTTTTGAGTTTTTTTGTTTAAACTCAATATTCGATTTGATCGCTTCTACTTATTATTACAGTCTCATGTCTGCTTCTAAATACATTTAAAACCAAACTCGGTATATGCCTCTTACTTCCGCAATTTCAGACGCAAGAGTTGTTTTTACGCCCTCCGGCAAGCGTGGTTATTTCCCGGTTGGAACCCCCATTTTACAGGCTGCACAGGCTCTTGGTGTGGATGTAGATTCAGTTTGCGGTGGCCGCGGATTATGTGGACGCTGTCAGGTTGTGCATGCTACCGGAAACTTCCCAAAACACTTTATTAACTCAAAATCTGAAAATATTTCTCCCATAAGCGAGGCTGAAAAAGCTTATGCTGCTCACCCTAAAAAAACATTGCTGGATGGACGTAGGTTGAGCTGTGCCACCCAGATACTTGGTGATTGTGTGATTGACGTCCCGCCAGACAGTCAGGTGCATCAGCAGATCGTAAGGAAAGAAGCTGATGCTTTCGATATCGAAATTATTCCTCCGGTACAGCTACACTATGTAGAAGTCTGGAAACCAAATATGTACGATCCATCCGGTGATTTGCGCCGTCTGCGTGAGGCTCTTGAGCGTGAATGGCACCTTACAAATTTACGTTTTGGTCCGGGCATGCTGCTGTCTCTGCAAAGAGAACTTCGGGAAGGTGACTGGAAGGTTACTGTTGCTGTAGATTACCTGGGACAGGTGATCGCAGTAAATCCCGGTTTCAAAGAGTCATTATGCGGTCTGGCCGTTGATGTGGGTTCAACCACTGTTGCCGCGCACCTTTGCAATCTAAGGACAGGAGAAGTGCTGGCATCAGCGGGAATGATGAATCCGCAAATACGATTTGGGGAAGATTTGATGAGCCGCGTTTCATACGTAATGATGCATCCCGATGGAGATGCAGAAATGACTAAAGTTATCCGTGAGACCATCAATGAACTGGCCGAGAATGTTGCTGCCAAAGCCAATCGCCAACTGGATGAAATTGTTGAAGTTACTTTTGTTGGGAATCCCATCATGCACCACCTTTTGCTGGGAATTAGTCCTCTTGAGCTTGGCGGAGCACCTTTCGCGCTGGCCACGGATGAAAGCGTAAGGATTCGCGCCCGGGATTTAAAACTTACCCTGCATACCAACACACGCTGTTATGTATTACCTTGTATAGCTGGGCATGTAGGCGCAGATACCGCAGGAATGATTCTGTCCGAAGCTCCGCACAAACGGGAAGCCATAACATTACTGGTGGATATTGGTACAAATGCAGAAATAGTTTTGGGCAACAAAGAGCGTCTTCTTGCCGCCTCAAGTCCCACAGGCCCGGCATTTGAGGGGGCACAGATTACATGCGGACAACGTGCGGCACCGGGAGCCATCGAAAGGGTGCGTATCGATCGAAAAACACTGGAGCCTAAATTCAAAATCATCGGATGTGATCTATGGTCAGATGAAACTGGGTTTTCCAAGCAAACCAAAAAAACTGGCATAACAGGCATATGCGGCTCCGGGATTATAGAAGCTATTGCGGAAATGTATTTGGCAGGGGTTCTTACACAGGATGGTGTGATAAACGGCTCATTTGCCGAAAAGAGTGAAAGAATTGTCAGTGAAGACCGCACATTCAGCTATATTCTGCATGATGGAGAACAGCACATTCACATCTCTCAAAATGACGTCAGGGCGATTCAACTGGCTAAGGCAGCATTGTATGCTGGAATCCGTCTGTTGATGGAACGCCTGGGTATTGAGTCAGTTGATCGTATTCGATTGGCAGGTGCATTCGGGAATCATATAGAACCAAAATTCGCAATGATTTTGGGACTGATTCCGGATTGTAATTTAAAACAGGTCAGTTCTGCCGGAAACGCTGCAGGTACGGGAGCAAGAATAGCATTGCTTAATCATGAATCGCGAAATGAAATAGAAGAAGTTGTTCGGCAGGTTGAGAAAGTAGAAACAGCAGTGGAGACCAATTTTCAGCAGCACTTTGTAAATGCCATGGCTTTGCCCCACAAAATTGATAAATTTCCAAATCTCGCGAAAGAGGTTGAACTTCCTGCCGATAACATGAGTGAGAATACTTACGAAAATGCTACTCCAACTGCTAAACGAAGACGCAGGAAGACAACTAACTCTTAATTTTAAATATTCTAAATAATAATAGAGTTTTGCAATGGAACAAACTGTTAGTGGACGTATGGGAGGAAGGAATGCCCGCAAAGCTAAAAGAGCTGCGGCACTTCCTGAAAATATGAAACCGGTCAAACCGGGAGAAAAAGGGGGACGCTTTAAGCCCCTGGAGGAAAAGGATTTGCCACGAATAAATGAAGCGGTATTAACAGTGCTTGAAACGATAGGTCTGGCAGATGCTATTCCTTCATGTATTGAAGCCTGTACTGCCATAGGATGCAAACTCTCCCCTGAAGATCGCCTGTTATTTCCACGTTCTGTAGTCAAAGAGTCCCTGGAAAAGGCCGGACGTGACATAACTCTGTATGGAACTTCACCAAAACACGATCTACATTTAAGCGGTGAAAAGGTTTATTTCGGCACCGCAGGTGCTGCAGTTCACATACTTGATCCAATAAGCCGGGAATATCGTGAATCAACTGCCCCTGACTTATTTGATATCGCCAGAGTCTGCGATACTTTGGAGCATATACACTTCTTTCAGAGATCAATCGTCTGCCGAGATTTAGAGGACATAAGAGAAATGGATTTCAACACTTGTTATGCCTCAATTGCAGGTACGAAAAAGCATGTGGGTACCAGTTTTTCCTTTGCTGAAAATGTGAAAGAGGCACTGCAGATGGTGCATTTGATCGCGGGAAGTGAAGAAGCATGGCGTGAACGTCCTTTTGTAAGCATGTCCTGTTGCCATGTTGTACCACCCTTAAAATTTGCTGAAGAAGCCAGCGCCTGTCTGGAAGCAGGAGTTAATGGGGGAATGCCGGTTTTACTGCTCTCCGCAGGACAGGCCGGAGCAACCTCGCCCGCGGCACTTGCCCGCTGTGTTGTGCAGGCTGTAGCAGAAGTTTTAGCCGGACTTGTTTATGTTAATGCTGTCAAGGAAGGAGCCCCGGCAATGTTCGGCACCTGGCCTTTTGTCTCTGATCTGCGTACAGGAGCCATGAGCGGCGGAAGTGGAGAGCAGGCTATCCTGATGGCTGCCTGTGGACAAATGGCACAATACTACAACTTGCCATCAGGAATTGCCGCCGGCATGACTGATTCAAAAGTACCTGACACACAGTCCGGATATGAAAAGGGTTACACCGTTTCATTAGCAGCACATTCAGGTGCAAACCTTGTATATGAATCCGCTGGCATGCATGCCAGTCTGCTAGGATGCTGCCTTGAAAGTTATGTGATTGATAATGATATGCTGGGTGCGATTAACCGCACCGTAAGAGGAGTTGAAGTCAACGATGAAACACTATCAATCGATCCTATAAGGGAGGTCTGTCTAAACGGTCCTGGACATTACTTGGGGCATGAACAAACATTGAGCAGAATGCAGAAAGATTATCTTTATCCTACCATCGGAGACCGAGAAAACATCAACAACTGGATTGATCAGGGTTCAACTGATGCAGTGCAAAGAGCGCATTTAAAAGTACAGGAAATACTAAACAACCATTACCCTGAAAACTGGGATGAGGAAACCGACAGAAAAATAAGGGAACAGTTCCCTGTTCGTCTTGACAGAAATCGTATGCGGCCAAGGGAGTTGTCATGAAATCACACGCGAGGTCAGTGATTATTGGAGGAGGTGCAATGGGCGTTGGCCTGTTGTATCACCTGGCAAAAGAAGGCTGGAAAGATGTGGTTCTGATTGAAAAGGGTGAACTCACTTCCGGCTCAACCTGGCATGCCGCGGGATTGATTCCTCATTTCATTGGTTCACTGAACATGGCCAAAATACATTTCTATGGAGCAGATTTATACAAGAAGTTGGAAGAGGAAACAGGGCAGGCTACAGGATGGCACGGATGCGGAGCAATACGATTGGCATTAGACCAGGATCAGGTGGATTGGTTTCATTATGTGAAAGGCGTGCTTGATCAGGTTGGAGCCGAATGTCATCTACTGGGGCCGGATGAGATCAGGAAAGTTCATCCACTGCTGGAAACTGATGGATTTCTAATGGGAGCCTATACCACTGGAGATGGTCACACGGATCCCAGTGGTGCGACTCAAGCGATGGCTGTCGGGGCAAGGAACCGAGGAGCTGAGATATACCTGAATAACCGAGTAACGGACACCAAATTATTGCCTTCAGGAGAATGGGAAGTGATCACTGAGAAGGGTACAATAATTTGTGAACATCTTGTAAATGCTGCCGGTTCGTTTTGCGAACAGGTTGGCAGTATGGCCGGTATCAAGGTTCCCATGGTCAACATGGTTCATCAATACTTGATGACAGAAACTATTCCTGAAGTTGCTGCACTGGAAAAGGAACTTCCGGTCGTTCGTGACCCCCGCGCCTCCTGTTACTATCGACAGGAACAAAGCGGCCTGATAATTGGCCCATATGAAATGAATGCCAAAGCATGGGGTCTAGATGGTATTG
>CAJXDX010000147.1 GCA_913052275.1 uncultured Pseudomonadota bacterium
CGGAAAAATAACACTGACCTAATATTTTGTACAACTTCAAAAATTAAAATGGGAGTTCCACTATTTTCCCACTGGCAATATTATTTTCAGGCATCTGCACAGACACAATTTGACCCATCTTCCAAAACTCACGATCAATCATTGAAAGACCAACATTTGCTTCTAGACGTGGTGACCAAATTGCCGAAGTAATATCTCCCACTTTTTTATCACCTACCATAATTGGCCAAGGTGTTGAACAAGTAGTGCAGCGACCTCCGTTAAACAATACACCCCTAATTTGGCGTTTAATTCCCTCTGATAAAATTTTTTGTAAACTTTTTAGGCCTATAAAATCAATTGATCCGTCTAACTTACAATATTTACCTAATCCAATTTCAAGTGGATTATTCTCACGCGTCATTTCATTTCCGTAACTGAATAACCCTCCTTCAATACGCTCAATAAGATTTGGGCAGCCAGGTGATATGTTAAAACTTTGGCCTGTTTCCCAAATCATATCCCATAATGTTTCACCTAAATGACTGCCATTCAAGTAAATTTCAAACCCACCTTGTCTGGAGTATCCAGATCTTGCAATCAACTGCCTTGTTCCAGCAAAGTCAATCCAGTCAAATTTAAAAAATCCAATATCACGAACATTTTCACCAAAAATTTTTGCCAATAAATCTTCTGCTTTTGGGCCCTGAACAGCTAATGGTGAAACATCAGGTTCTTCAACACTAACATCCAATCCCATACCAATCGAAAGTCCTTTGGCATAAAGCAAAACATCAGAATCTGCTATCGAAAGCCAAAAATGATCTTCTGCCAACTTTAACAGGACAGGATCATTAATTAATCCACCATCAACATCTGTGATAGGGATATAAAGACATTGCCCAATCTTGGACGAACCGATATCTCTAGGTGTCATCCATTGGATTAATCTCCCCGCATCTGGACCTTTAATTTCTACCTGTCGTTGACAAGATACGTCCCATATTTGAACGTGAGTTCTGAGATGCCAATAATCCTCTTCAACAGTAGGTTGAAATGCTTTTGGTAAAAGCATATGATTAACAACCGAAAATCCTCGCACACCTACTTTTTCTATACGACTGGTATATGGTGTGCGCCGAATTCGGCGAGACATATTTAACCCATCTGACATTAACTTGACCACCAAACTGAATAACTGTTGGGACTAATAATGACTGGCATATGGTAATCTGCAGTAGGATCTGGCATTTTGAATCTTAAAACGACTTGATCCAAAATTTGGTTATATCCACGTTCAATCCAATAAGGACCCGTTTCAAAAACTAGTTCGTAGGTAGCAGTTGGATCTATATGCTCAGAACCTATCTTCTCATTAAGTCGACCGCCTTCATCCATTTTTGTCTCAAAAATCTTTTCCCCTCCAACTAGAGAAAACGTAACTTTTATTCCACCAGCATGAGTACCATCAGTTCCATTAAGAGTATGTGAAGTTAGAATAGCCATTATTCAATCGAAGCCTTATCGCGTTTATCTGATGTTGCTGCCACAATCGGACTGATTACTCCCCTGCATTTAACGTTTATACAAGCTGTCTTTCCCGATTTCATTGCCCTTCGTAAAGCTGGGCCAATTTCTTCACGTTTAGTTACTAATTCTCCATAACCTCCAAGTCCTTCAAACATTGTATGAAATGGAATTTCGCGAAAATCTGTGGCAAAATGTTTTCCATTTGAAAACAATCTTTCTTGTTGCTGACTAATGCAATCCAGGCCCCCATTATTATCAATCACAACAGTGATGGGTAAGCCCTCCTGAAAAGCAACTTCAATTGACAATCCACCTGATAAAAAAGCTCCGTCTCCACTAATGACGACTACATTTCTATCAGGATGCATATTTTTTGCGGAAATGCCAAAACTAACACCAACTCCAAGTAAAGAGTAATTTCCTGGATGCAATATTCCACCTAATTTCTGACCTTTCCATCCTGCAATATTTACGGCAATTTCTGACCAAAAGTGTGTGTTTCCACCATCAAAAACCAACCAGTCATTTTCTCCCATCTCAGCCTGCACATCGAGGCTTAGCTGTAGAGGATGAATACGTTGATCTTCAACAGTCTCTTTTGCTATCTGTTCGCTCCATTCAGTAACCCAGTCCGCCCGTCGTGTCTTTTGTTGCTCAAACCAACCGCTCCATGTTCGATTTATACGGGTTAACTCTTGCAAAAATGCCCCAGGATCAGACAGTAAAACATCATCCGCTGCACGATTATAATCTAATTCTTCAGGGCTGCCGTTAATACAAACCAATGTGGTAGTTTCTGGAAAAAATGGAGCATTACCAAAATTCATTTGGTTATCTAAGCGTCCACCGAGCATTAAAATTAAATCACTTTCGTGAATGGCCGGTTTTGATGGGTGATACTGATGAAAATCAGCCAAGCCCATATATGCCTCATTCTCCTCTCCCAAGAGCTTTTGATGATAAGGGACATTAAAAATAGGTATTTGTAAAGTCTTGCCAGCAGTTTCCAATAATTTCTCTGCACCAGACCACCAGATTCCATGTCCCCCTATGATCAATGGACGTTCTGCTTTTTGCACCAATTCTAGGACTCTAGATAACGAAGATGGGTCTGGCCAGGCACGCGGTATAGGGCGAGGTTTTCTATTATATGGACGCTCATCTAATCCAGCGTCTATAGCAAAACTTGAGAACATAATATCTACTGGCAAACTAATGTGAACAGGGCCTGGGTAGCCGGTAGTTGCGGCAGTCCATGCCCTATCAACAAATTCACTAATTCGTTCACCGTCATTTATACTAACAGAATACTTCGTTAAAGGGGCTGCTATTGCTACATCGTCAATTTCTTTAAAACCACCGGAACCTTGACGTTTCTGTGTAGAAGATCCTGTTATAAAAATAACCGGAGACCTCTCCCCCCAGGCTTCCAACATGGCTGGAACTGCATTGGCGAAGCCTTCTGGTCCAACCAAACAAACTGCTGGTTTGCGGGTAATCCGTGCATGTCCATCTGCCAAATGACCTGCTACTTGTTCATGTGGGCAATTGATGACGGACATTTGGCATTCCATCATACCCTCAAGTGCTGGATTACAAAAACCACCAGCAAGAGTAAACACTTTGTCAATGCCCTTTTCTTTAAGAGCACGCGCTAAAAGTGATCCTCCACGAATATTTTTTTTGTTCATTCCTGACTCCTTGCCAATACAGAATTGTCTATTTCGTAAATACCCTTCACACCAATTTGGGCCATTACAACATTTATATCTTCAGCAAATATAGATAATATTCTATCAAGTCCGGCACTACCTGCACCTGCTAAAGCATGCAATATTGGTCGTCCCAAAAAAGTAAAGTCAGCACCACTTGCCAGTGCTTTCACAATGTCACTCCCGTCCCTTATTCCACTATCGAATGCAATAGGATAATCCTTTCCTAATGCGTTGCGTATTAATGGTAAAACCGTGATTGGTGCTGGTGCACCATCTAATTGACGACCTCCGTGATTTGAAACCCAAACACCATCTATTCCTACTTTTTTAATTCTTTTAGCATCCTCAACAGACAAGATTCCCTTAACAATAATTTTACCTTTCCAAATGGAACGAAGTTGATTTAAAAAATCCCAATTTGCACCCATTCGATTTGCTGTACGGTCAAATTTTTCATCTTCATTTTGAAAAAGGACTGGCTTAGGAATCCCCGTAGCTAAGGTTCTTAATGACCAAAATGGGTGTATGGCCAGATCAATAAATTGACTTAATCCCATGTTAAAAGGTACCTGAAAACCATTACGAAGTTCCCTCATTCTTCTTGCAGCTTGCGGAACATCCACAGTTAAAATTAACGTCTTGTAGCCTATTGATTGTGCTTTTTGAGATAACTCCAAACCCTTTTCAGTCCCAACGAATACATACAGTTGAAACCAACTGTTGTCACCCCCAGCAGCATGAACCTCTGCTAAACCAGTAGAAGTGGCTGTAGCTAAACCATGTGGGAAACTACGACTTTTTGCAGCTTTTGCCATCAAAATATCAGCATTTGGATATGTCAAATTACACATTCCCATAGGGGCAATGCCAAATGGTTGACTGTAATTGTTCCCCATGAACGAGGTAGTAAGGTTGCGCTCACTAACGTCCACTAAAGCCCGCGGTAAAAGCTTAACATCGTCAAATGCGGTTACATTCCCTTTTGATGAGATTTCTCTACCTGTAGCCCCTTCAATAAAATCATAAATTAATTTTGGTAGCCGACGGTGAGAAAGACTGCGCGCATCATTAGAGTCAAAAATTTTTTCTATATTTCCCATTGAATTGCTAAATAGATTATAAATACGAATTAAACAGTAGCAAAGTAACAGACTTCAAAACATGTTGATATTCATATTCATCATTTAATTTCCCAAAATCATATTAGAGGAATTAAATCAAAATTATAATTATTATTTCTGAGTTATTGTCAAAAGTGGTGTTTGAGTAATTTTAATCAAGCAGCAATCCGTATTTCAGGAATCACTTCGATGCCATCTGAGAATTGTATACCTTCGATGAGCTTTGCCAGGTAATCAAAGCCAAGTAAACTTCTCCATCTCTTCTCTGGGCATTGTCCCAGCTTAAACAGCATGTGCAGCATACAAT
>CAJXDX010000148.1 GCA_913052275.1 uncultured Pseudomonadota bacterium
TTGGAACAAATTAACGTCAAACTTGATGAGTCCAGTACAGAATTTAAGCAGGAAACATCAGGTCTATTGAAAAAGCAGGAAAAGGCAGAAAAACAAATTGCCATACTTGCCCCCCGCAGAACACGTTTACTGCAAAAAATTCCAAAAAATATTCAGCGCTTTTATGAGCGCTGCCAGGATAGCGGGATTTCCACTCCGATCTGCGCCATAATTGATAAGAGCTGCAGTGGCTGCCATATGGTTTTGTTGCCGCAATTAATTAATGAATTGATGTCAAACCCCAATTCACACAAAAATTGCCCTAATTGCACACGCATTCTGTACTTTCCGGAATCAGAGGAAGAAACAGTGTCTTAGGTCTGATCTACTGCGGTGCCGATTTAGTGTTTACTGTTGATCAGTTTCTGTTTCGAAATAATGTAAACATTATCAAATGTGTTTTACTGCAAATTTTTGCATTAACAGTATGGTCTGGCTGCAGTTCCTCCGAAGATCCACGTTTTCTATATCCCTCTGAAAAAGAAATGCAGGTGCGTTACCTCTGCCGCTTGCCATATCTTGATGCAACAGCTCCACATCAGCCATGGACAGAATCTACCCCCGACTTACTGATTGTTGGTCAGGACAAAGCCATCGTCTATTTTAATAACGACCGTTCCTTTGTCCTGAGTAAGGATTCAAAGGTTAATCTTCCTCCCGGGAAATACCTCTGCAGTCTCTGAAATCTTTTTTTCTGTTATCAATCATTATGCAGTAAAAGCTTCTCCATTCAGCACAGCTGCATAAACTTCGCGGTCGATGTTTCCTCCTGAAGCAATTACAGCGACTTTGCAGCCCTTGACTCTTGACGATTCCTGCATTACCGCGGCGTACGCAGCAGCTCCTGAGCCTTCGCATACATTATGAGTACACTCATGCAATATCCGCATTGCTTCTGCAATTTCTTCATCTGAAACCTGCACGATCCGCTCGACACCTTCCCAAATTAATTCAAGTGCAGACTGTTCAGGAACCCGGCAGGCCATACCGTCAGCAATTTTTGTGCTGACTGGGGATTCAACAGGACGTCTGCTTATATATGATTCCGCATAAGAGCTGGCATGCGCTGATACAACTCCGACGACCTTAGTTTTCAATTTTAATGCGTCGCGCACAGCAAGCATTCCGCAAATTCCGGAACCCAAACCAATGGGAACGTAAACAACATCAAGATCTTTGACTGCTTTGAGCAATTCCAGACTGTATGTTGCAACTCCGGTAACTAACAGCGGATCGAACGAAGGGATCATTTTCAGTGAATTTTCATGGGCCATCTTTATTGCGTATTCTCGAGCAGATTGAAAATCATCACCATGTTCAAGAAGGTTCACACCCAGAGAACGCATGGCATTATTTTTTTCAATACTGTTGCCGTATGGAACTACGATTGTCACGGGAATTCCGTATCGACGTGCTGCAAAACCTACAGATTGGCCATGATTCCCTTTGGTTGCGCTGACAACACTTTTTGGCTTTTCTGAAGATTCTGCGAGATGAGAGAAATACACCAGTCCTCCACGAAGCTTGAAAGACCCAATCGGTGTCTGATTTTCATGCTTAACCCAGACTTCTGTGCCTAAGCTTTCACAAAGCAGCGGCCAGCAATATTGGGGGGTTGGTTGCATTTCAGCATAGACGATTCTCGTTGCAGATTCTATTTGATCAAGTGTAATATCCTGTACCACTATTCCCCTTCTTTATGTCCTGATACACCTGCAAGTTCGGTCATAACTTTGTTTATTAAACGAAGTCCGGATTTGTCTTTGAGAGTCAGAATTGATTCCGGATGGAACTGTACTGCAGCAACACTAAGTGTTTTATGCTGAATACCCATTATGACACCATCTTCTGTTTTAGCGGTGATGTCGAAGCATTCTGGAAGAGTGTCTCGATCAACATATAGGCTGTGATAGCGACCTGCACTGAAAGGGTTGGGCAGCCCTTTAAAGAAAGATTTTTCATTGTGAAATATATTTGATGACTTCCCATGAACCGGATGCTCAAGTGTATGCAACTTCCCACCAAAATGTTGTGCAATTCCCTGGTGCCCCAGACAAACACCAAAAATCGGAATCTTCCTCTTGAGTGCTTCGCCTACAAGCTGTGGGACATTTTGTTCTTCTGGATATCCTGGACCAGGGGAAATAAAGAGTAAATCAGGAGCAATTTCATCAAGCATCCTGTAGGGAAATCCGGAACGGAGTGTGACTACTTTTGCACCAGTTTCCCGCACATAACTTGCCAGGATGTGTACAAAGCTGTCATGATTATCAACAAACAAAACTGTTTTTTCTTCACCTGATTGCGGTAAATCAATATCCTGGGAATCAGACGGCTTGCTGCCCAGTGTCGCAGCCAGGAAAGCTGATGCCTTGATTTGTGTTTCCTTTTCTTCTGTTGAAGGTTCTGAATCATAGAGTAGTGTTGCTCCTGCACGTACTGAGGCCCTTCCGTTTTTAAGATGAACTGTGCGTAATGTCATTCCGGTGCTTACAAAACCGTTAAACCACAAAAAACCAATACATCCGCTGTACCATCCACGCGGTGAATTCTCCATATTTTCAATTGTCTGCATGGCTGCAGGTTTTGGTGAACCTGTTACTGTGCAAGCCCACATGTGAGTCAGAATAGCGTCCACAGCGTCCCTGTCATTATTTAATATACCCTCCAGGTGATCTACTGTATGAATAAGTCTAGAATATCTTTCAAGTAAACGACGTCCAATCAAGCGAACACTACCGGGAACGCAAATTCTGGCCATATCATTCCTGTCCACATCCGTACACATGGTGAGTTCTGATTCCTCTTTTTCAGAAGAAATCAGGGTTTTGATGCGTTCCGCAGTTTCCATTGGATCGTTGCCTACTGGAACGGTACCTGATATTGGACTGGTTTCAAAGCGATCTTCTTTTATTCTTACATACATCTCTGGAGATGCCCCAACCAGTTGTTCCTGACCCATGTTGATAAGAAAACTGTAAGGACTGGGATTCTGTTCACAGATTCTGCTGAACAATTTTGAGGGCTGATCATTAAAACCTGTGGAAAAAGTTTGAGAAAGTACAACTTCGAAAAAATCACCGCGTCTGCATCCGTCCCGAATTTTTGAAACTTTTTTCTCAAATTCACCAATTTCGTGATCACATTGAATCTCCCCATCTGCATTTCCTGCAGCAACTGAATATTCACTGCCTGTATTCCACCAGCTTTCCGTCATGCCTGCAGGTGTCTGGATATGAAATTCGATTTTGTTTGCCTCTTCTTTCTGCCGATCAACAACCACCATTTCTACCGGCAGGAACAGGTGCAAGTCTGACTGATCAGCATCCCTTCCGTGTTTGGCTTGAATAGTTTCAAATTGAAATACCAGATCGTAGCCAAATGCTCCATATAATCCCAGATAAGGATCATCACTGCGAAACAGTTTAAAGATTGTTCTGATCACCGAAAACACGCTTGGCTGGCGGCTCCTTTCTTCTTCCGGAAAGAATTCAGTCATTTGCTTAACAGTTCCGGAAATCATTTCCACAACATTATCCTGTTCTGATGATGAATTTAATGCTTCAAGATGGGGATGATTCTGTATTGCAGGTTCAATCAGTTTGAGAATACGTGTTCCGTTTGGGTTGAGCGCGTTGATTTGAAACTCTCGTTTATTTGCAATCAGCTCCAATGCCGGATTCACGAATCCCAGATCCCAGCGGGAATAGCGGTCCGGGACCTCATAATTACTGACAAAAAGAGCACCCTTATGTGTGTCAATATATTGATATATTTTGTTTAGCGCTGAATCTGCCTCTAGGGGAGTAATGGCCTTTTCAATTTTTATCCCGCCCTGTGTTGTGAAAGTTGAATTGTTCATTGCTTAAACCAGGTTATTGATATAGATAAAATCATCATTTAATTATTTTATTAATAAATTTTTCAACTAACCGCATGTCTTTTATTCCCGGTCTGCTTTCTACTCCGCTGCAAACATCCACTCCCCATGGTTTTACCTTCTCTACTGCCTCTGCAACATTTTCTGGTGTCAGTCCACCTGCCAGAATCATCTTTCCCAGGCCTGAAGCCTTACTGGCAAGGTCAATATCGATCATTTGTCCTGAACCACCAAAATGATGCTTACTGTATGCGTCTACCAGAAATGTTTCCTGTTTGTAATGCTTGATCAGAGACACTTTGAACTTAGGAGATACACGAAATGCTTTAAACCATGGAAATTCCAGTTTTTCGCAAGTTTCTACTGCTTCATCACCATGCAATTGTACCCAATCCATACCTGTTTGTTTCATCACATTATTTATTGAATCTGGAGACTCATTCACAAATACTCCCACAGTCTTAGCTGATTCCGGAAGTTCTGCAACGATTTCACTGATAATTTCCGGAATGATATAGCGCGATGACCCATTCCAGCAATTGAGGCCAATTAAATCTGCACCCATTTTAACACAGGAAAGAGCCTGCTCAGGTTTTGTAAGACCACAGATTTTAATTTGTGTTTGCCTTGTGCTGCCTGTTTTCATCTGCTTCTGGATTGGTTTTTTTGGGTTGAAACGCTATAATGAACAGCTATTCTAAGATACGAAGA
>CAJXDX010000149.1 GCA_913052275.1 uncultured Pseudomonadota bacterium
GCAGAAGACGTTGCGGATGCAGTACTTATTCTGGCCACCAAGCACTCGGCTTGAATAATAAGTTCTCTTTGGTCAGCAGGTACTGAGTTACTCCTTTAAGAGGAAGAGTTTTTTCTGAAGTTTATTAGGTTTTTAATTTCGCCAGAGGTTGGTGCTTGTTTAAGTATGCTCAAATGGTTATAGTACTTTGAACTCAATCCATTTTAAGAATAACCTGTAAAGATTTTATGGATCTTCTAGATAGCCTGATTTTCGGTTTCAGCACACTTATCGGATGGAAGCCGATTCTTGTGATAATTACTGGAGTCATTGTCGGTATCATGGTCGGAGCTATGCCGGGATTATCTCCTTCCACAGGCGTAGCGCTTTTGGTGCCATTCAGCTACACCATGTCTCCTGCACTTGCAGTTATTCTGCTAGTTTCCATTTATATTTCCTCAAATTATGGTGGATCAATAACAGCGGTATTGATCAACACTCCCGGTACCCCCGCCGCCGCCGCGACTGCTCTGGACGGCTATCCCTTGACTTTGAAAGGAGAAGCAGGCAAAGGTCTGGGCTTTTCATTGATTGCTTCAACAATCGGGGGGATTTTCGGCGTTATTATTTTGATTTTATTTGCGGTTCCATTGGCTAAATTAGCAATTGGTTTTCATCCGGCAGATTATTTTGCTCTTGCTGTCTTTGGATTGACTACGGTTGGTTCCCTGGGCAAAGGCAATGTTGCCAAGGCGATGGTTGCGGTTCTGTTCGGATTGCTGATAAACACAGTGGGAATTGATCCAATTTCCGGAGTTTCTCGGTTCACTTTCGGAATAGATCAACTTTATGACGGATTCAGCCTCATTCCAGCACTAATTGGTTTGTTTGCCTTGAGTGTGGTATTTACAGCACTTGAAGAAGGTAAACTCGGTAGTCGGGTGGTTGAAAAAGTCTCAGGGAAATTCCCTACGCTTCCGGAAACGTGGAAAGTAAAATATACCATTATGCGCTCTTCAGTGTTAGGTACAATCATAGGAGTTTTTCCAGGAGCAGGTGCAACGATTGCTTCTTTTATCAGCTACAATCTAGCACAGCGTTCCAGCAAAGAACCTGAAACTTTCGGTTCAGGTGCCGTTGAAGGAGTGGCAGCATCGGAGGCGGCAAATAGCAGTTCGGTTGGCGGAGCGCTCATACCGCTGCTTGCGCTTGGCATTCCCGGTAGCGCTACTGATGCAGTACTGATTGGCGCGTTGCAGTTGCACGATATTACTCCTGGACCATTATTGTTTGAATCTAATCCGGAAATTGTTTACGGAATCTTTTCCAGTCTGCTCATTGCCAATGCAGTTATGCTCTTTCTTGGTTTTTACGGAGTTCGTCTCTTTGCAAAGGTCGTTGAAGTGCCGACCAGTATTCTCTATCCAATGATCCTCGCCATCGCCCTGATCGGCAGTTTTGCCGTCCAGAATTCTTTTTTTGATGTTGGATCCTGTATTGGTTTTGGACTGGTCGGCTGGATTTTCAAACGCTATAATTATCCTGTGGCGCCGGTAGTACTAGGTATTGTCCTCGGGAATCTGCTCGAAGAAAATTTCCGCAGGGCAGTGATGATGGATGGACCGATGGTTTTTTTCACTGAACCGCTCAGCCTGACCATGTTGACAGTGGCAGCATTGCTGTTTGCTCTGCCAATTTATAGAAAGTATAAATCAAAGGCGTAATTATTTTTAACCGGACACGATCTGACGTGTCATTTCACTATCCAAATAAGGAGATCAAATGGAAGGAATAAAACCACGTTTTGAGTTCAGGACCTGGGCCAAGAATTTTGGCAAAGTCGAAGAAAAACTCTATGCCCTCTCAAAATGCGAAATGATTCGCGAGAGCAAAGAAATTTATATAATCTCTGCTGGAAACAGCGAAAATAATACAAAAATCCGCGATAAGTTGATGGACATAAAAGTTTTTGTTCAAGAAAAAAAAGGGCTGGAGCAATGGGATCCACTCATGAAAGGTGAATTTCCGATGAGTGCAACAATGCTCAAGGATGAAGTTTTTCCTGCGTTTGGTGTTGAAATGCAGGAACTGACTGAGAATGAATACTCATTAGACTCGTTTCTGCGTGACATTATTTATCCTCATTCTCAACTTATTCCGGTACAGGTTTTCAAACGCCGGTTTGCTTTTACGATTAACGATTGCATCACCGAATTAGGAGAAATTCAATTCAACGGTGCAACCCAACAAACAGTAGCAGTTGAGTCGGTTGACATAGAAGCAATTCTAAAAGCAAAGGAAATGCTTGGGCTCAACGACTATGAAAATCTTAATTACCTCAGGTCGATCAAGCGTGTTATCGGCATGGAACCGTTTCCGGGAATGTTTAAACTTTAATAAGGAAAGTCATGGGAAAAGAAATTGAACGCAAATATTTGATTAAGGACGATTCTTGGCGTGAATGTGCCTCCGGTACAACTTACCGTCAAGGATATTTATCAACTGTGAAAGAAAGGACGGTACGGGTAAGAACCATTGATGATAAAGGTTTTTTGACCATCAAAGGCATCACAATTGGCGCAACTCGCAGGGAATATGAGTACGAAATTCCAACTGCGGATGCAAATGAGATGCTGGATGAATTATGTGAAAAACCAATCATTGAAAAAACCCGATTTAAAATTCCCCATGCCGGTTTGACATGGGAAATTGATGAGTTCGCCGGTGTCAATCAGGGTCTGATTGTTGCTGAGGTTGAATTGGAAAGTGAAGATCAAAACATCGATTTTCCTCCATGGGTTGGGGAAGAGGTGAGCGGTGATCCTCGCTATTTTAATTCTAATCTGATTGCGAACCCATACACCAACTGGTAGGTTAAATTTGTTAATTTCCGGAAGGTGTTAAACTACCACAGATTATTAATGATTTAGATTTTGCGAACAGCACCGGAATTTCCGGTTTCTGTCCGGATGCTACAGCCTAAAGATCTGTGGTTTAACTTTCAGAACTACTTTTTGGTAGTCTGAACTCTCTAGCAAGAAGGAGAACCAAATGAGAAGCAAGTATTTGATTAGCGGAATAGTAACATTCGGCATCGTGCTGGGTGCTATGCTCCCATCAGTTTTGGTAGCTAAATTTCCGAAAAAACCAATCACCATCATGGTGTACGTTAAACCAGGTGGGGGCATCGACCGGGATTCCCGCAAGTTGGCCATCATCGGCGAAAGGTTGACTGGCCACAAATTTGTGGTGAAAAATAAGCCGGGAGCAGGCGGTATAGTCGCAATGAAGTACATCCTATCACAACCCGCTGACGGATATACTCTGTTCGGTACCACTAAGTCACCTGTCTACAAAACTGTTTCGGCAAAGAGTGACATCAACCTCGGTGACTTCGAGTGGCTGGCAATGAGTATGTCGGATCCGGAAGCCATCATCACCCATCGTGAACAAGCTGTGAATACCTGGGAGCAGGTCGTTGCTGATGCAAAAGCATTGGAAAAGCAGGGCAAACGGCAAATCTGGGTCGGGCCTGCTGCAGGTGGTCTGGATCATGTGATGGCCATGAAAACTTGGAAAGCCGCCGGAATAAAGGCCAAGTATATCCCGTTCAAGGGAGGCAAAAAAGCCATGATTGAACTGTTGGGCAAGCGAGGTGTGGTCTATGTGGGAAATGCTCAGGATATTCTTGGGCAACCCAAATTGAAAGTCGCAGCACTTTCACGATCCACACGGTTGTCACAATTTCCTGATGCCCCAACATTCAAGGAGCTTGGAGTTAAGGGGATGGACAATGAAATCATGTGGCGTGGTTTTGCCATCAAAAAAGGCATTCCGGCAGATGCTCGGGAATTCTATGATGATTTGTTCACAAAACTGATGAAGGATTCTGAATGGATCGAATATGTCAGCAAAAAAGGAGTGGATCCTGTCTATTACAAGCATGACAAGTTCTATAAAATAGTTATGAACGATAAGGCGGATGTCACGCGCTGGCTAAAGAATGCGGGAATTCTGAAGTAAAGTCAGGGCTATTTTCAACAAAGTTAAACTGTTGGCCGGGTTACGCAGTGCTAACCCGGCCTGCTATTGTCTTTACCATGAATCAGTCAACAGAACAAACACCAAGATATACAGGGAATGTACTCCTCCCGCTGAGCATTTTATTGATGTGCGGAGTGTTCTACACGCAGACTTTGGATTTTCCGGAACTTGAAGATGTAGGCCCGGAAGTGGTTCCATATCTGTGGATGATAATTATAGTTGTTTTTTGTATCTTCCTTGTTTTTCAAGCAGTAAGAAAAAGTGGGGACCCAGATCCAGAACCAGGGCAGCTGCGTACTTTGTTTATCTATGTAGCATTCATTATATTTTATTTGCTGGTGATTGAAAGTGCAGGTTATTTTTTAAGTACTTTTATTTTCCTTGTGGTCTCAATGCTCTATCTGGGATTTCGAAAACGCCTTGCCATTGTCGCGACTTCACTTAGTTGGATTGTTTTTTCCTATACCATTTTCTACAAACTGCTTTATATACCTCTACCCGTAGGCCCGTTTCTTAGTCCTTGGATTGAGTGAAGGAGGATCTCTACTTTTCCAGTCCTGCACGCCATTCCTGCCAATTGAGGTAAGCAGTAGCACCAA
>CAJXDX010000150.1 GCA_913052275.1 uncultured Pseudomonadota bacterium
CAGTTCTGGGATTTCACGAAAATCGAAAGAAAAATAATCAGCTGGAATGGATTATACGGGTTCTTGAGCCAAACGCAGAAAAGATTTCTTTGAATTGGGATGATGAAACTGATTCTAAAAATAATACATTTAAAAGAATTCATCCCAAAGGGCTATTCGAAATAAAAATACAGCCTCTTCAGAAACTAAAACCATATCGACTGGAAATAAATTACAAAGACGGGAGCAAATATACTCGCCACGACCCGTATTATTTTTCCACTCAACTGACAGAATACGATCAATTCCTTTTTGGCGAAGGGAATCACCATAGAATATACAATAAACTTGGCTCTCATCCTCTCGAACTGGAAGGAGTATCCGGGACATTGTTTGCTGTCTGGGCACCAAACGCAAAGCGTGTCAGCGTGGTAGGAGACTTCAACCAGTGGAATGGACTAAATAACCAAATGAACTTGATTGGGCACTCAGGCATCTGGGAACTTTTTGTTCCTGAAGTATCTGAGGGGATGCTTTATAAATATGAGATTAAATCGAGTAATAACGAAGTTTACCTGAAAAGTGACCCGTTTGGCTTCGCTATGGAAAAACGTCCTGCAACTGCTTCAGTAATTACAGATTTGAACGGTTTTGAATGGACTGATCAAAATTGGCTTGAAGAGAGGAGAAAAAGTGATCCCCTGAAGCAGCCGGTTAATATCTACGAAGTCCACCTAGGATCATGGAAACGTATTGCGGAAGAGGGAGAGAGATCTCTTTCTTATACTGAACTGGCCGACCGTCTGATACCATATGCCAAGGATATGGGTTATACCCACCTTGAACTGATGCCAGTTGCAGAACATCCTTTAGACGGTTCATGGGGTTATCAGGTTTCAGGGTATTTTGCACCAACATCTCGTTATGGTTCTCCACATCAGTTTATGAAATTTATTGATCGGTGTCATGCAGCAGGTTTGGGAGTAATACTTGACTGGGTTCCCGGTCACTTTCCTAAAGACAGCCATGGTCTGGCACGTTTTGACGGGACAGCGCTTTTTGAACATGAAGACCCAAGGCAAGGAGAACACAAAGAATGGGGAACACTCATTTTTAATTATGAGCGTAATGAAATTCGTAATTTTTTGATCAGCAATGCCCTATTCTGGTTTGATGAATACCATATTGACGGTATCAGAGTAGATGCTGTGGCATCAATGCTTTATCTCGATTACAACCGTGAGGAAGGTGAATGGGTTAAGAATCGTTATGGCGGACGGGAAAATATAGGTGCAATTGATTTTTTGAGACAGCTTAACGAAACGCTGTTTCACTATCATCCGGGAATTCTCTCGATTGCTGAAGAATCAACTGCATGGAGCGGAGTTAGTCATCCAACTTATACTGGAGGTTTGGGATTTAATTTAAAATGGAATATGGGGTGGATGAACGATACTTTACGTTACATGGAAAAAGATCCGGTGCATAGAAAATATGACCATAATTTAATTACTTTCTCATTCATGTATGCCTTCTCAGAAAATTTTCTGCTATCGCTTTCACATGACGAAGTTGTTCATGGGAAAAAATCTTTGCTTGAAAAAATGCCGGGAGATACATGGCAAAAATTTGCCAATTTACGTCTTTATCTGGCTTTTCAGATTGCTCATCCAGGAAAGCAGCTTTTATTTATGGGCTCTGAGTTTGGACAATGGGAGGAATGGAGTGAAAACAGAAGTTTGGACTGGCATTTAACACAATATCCTAACCACAAGGAACTGCAGGACTGTGTACGTGCGTTAAACCACTTTTATCTAAGCAAGCCAACATTGTTCACTAATGATTTTGATGGATCAGGATTTCATTGGATCGATCATCATGATCAGGAAAACAGTGTTTTATCATTCATACGGAGCGGAACAGATAACACAAAAGCCCCCAATCTGATTTTTATTTTTAACTTTACTCCCGTGCCCCGCGAAAGTTATTTAATGGGGTTACCTGAAGCAGGTCAATACATAAAAGTACTGGACACTGATGAAATAAAATTTGGAGGGTCGGGATATAATAAACAGGACAACATTGAAACTATCTCCCAGTCCTGGCAGAACCAGCCCTTCCATTCAATAGTAAATTTACCTTCCCTGGGATGTCTTGTTTTTGAGAAATCCAATACAGATTAATTTCACTAAAGGCATGCCGCAAACCCGCCAAGATATGGAAAATATTTGGGATGTAGTAGCAAAATATCGTCCCTTGGATAGGGATGGATTGATTAAATCAATTGCTAATCATCTTGAATTTTCTCAATGTAAAAACCGGCATACTGCTGAAGATATAGATGTTTACCGGAGCTTGGCATTGTCCATCAGGGATCGACTGGTCGAATTTTGGAATGATACACAGCAAACTTACAAGATCAAGCAATGTAAACAAGTATATTATCTCTCTCTCGAATATCTAATTGGTAGAAGCTTAAAAAGCAATCTTCTGAATCTGGGTATCAGTCAAACAGGAGAAGAGGCAATCAGAAAAATTGGCTATGAACTTGAAGAACTGAAGGAACTGGAACATGACGCAGGTTTAGGCAACGGTGGACTTGGAAGACTGGCTGCCTGTTTTTTGGAATCGATGGCCACATTGCAGCTTCCTGCACATGGATATGGAATTCGCTATGAATTCGGAATATTCAAACAACAGTTTGAAAAAGGATCTCAAGTGGAAGATCCTGACAACTGGTTGGAAGAAGGATATCCCTGGGAAATACCGCGCAGGGAAGTGGTATATCCAATACATTTTTTTGGCCGTGTTGAAGAAACGATTAATCAGAAAGGAGAACCACAACGAAAGTGGGTTGAAACAGAAGAAGTATTGGCAATGGCCTACGATGTCCCCATCGCCGGTTATCGTAATCATACAGTTAATAATTTGAGATTATGGTCAGCGAAACCTTCAAAAAGCTTTGATTTTCAGTTATTTAACAAAGGAGACTATTTGAAGGCCGTTGAAGAAGCACAGCAAAGTGAAACCATTTCAAAGGTTCTGTATCCAAATGATCAGGGATTCTCCGGAAAAGAACTGCGTCTTAAGCAGCAGTATTTTTTCGTTTCAGCATCCCTGCAGGATATATTAAAGCGCTACAAAGAACATTCGGACACTTTTGAAATGTTTCCACAACATGTGGCAATTCAGTTGAATGATACTCATCCCTCGATTGCAATTCCGGAATTGATGCGAATATTAGTGGATGAAGAAGGACTTGAATGGAATGAGGCCTGGAGCATTACATCTAAAGTCTTTGCCTACACTAATCACACAGTACTTCCGGAAGCCTTGGAAAGATGGTCAGTTGATCTAATGGGGCGTCTCCTTCCCCGTCATCTTCAAATTATTTATAAAATAAATGATTTATTTCTTGAGAAAGTAAAAAAGAAGTTTCCTGAAGATGCTGATTTATTGCGTCGTATCTCATTGATTGAGGAAAATGAACATAAAGAAATCCGCATGCCTTATCTTTCAATAGCAGGAAGTCATACCATCAACGGTGTCGCAGAACTCCACACTGAACTGCTTAAAAAGACTGTATTTAAGGATTTTTATAAGATATATCCGGAACGTTTCCAAAACAAAACCAATGGTATCACACCAAGACTTTGGCTCAAAAATGTAAATCCGGAATTATCGGAACTCATCAGCAAAAAAATCGGTGATAAGTGGATTACTGATTTAACCCAACTTCGTAAACTTACGCATTTAGCCGACGATACGGTTTTTCAAAATATGTGGCGGGAAGTTAAGAAAACAAAAAAAAAGCAATTGGCGTTTTGGCTGAAAAAAACATCTGGAATTATCATCAATCCAGAATCCCATTTTGATGTACATATAAAACGTATTCACGAATATAAACGTCAGTTACTTAATATTTTACATGTTATATTCCTTTACAACAATTTGCTGGAAAACCCTGGAAATCATTTCGCACCACGAACTGTAATTTTTGGAGGAAAAGCCGCACCAGGATATTATATGGCAAAACTGATTATTAATTTAATCAATGATGTTTCTCTTACAATCAATCTGGATCCTGTGATCAGGGAACGCTTAAATGTAATTTTTGTGCCTAATTATAAAGTTTCAGTGGCAGAAAAAATTATTCCCGCAACTGACATTTCACAGCACATTTCCACCGCTGGCACTGAAGCTTCAGGAACAGGCAACATGAAATTTATTTTAAACGGAGGTCTAATACTTGGCACCTTGGATGGTGCAAATATTGAAATCGCACAGGAAGTTGGAGCAGAAAACATCTTCACTTTTGGCCTTAGTTCAGACCAGGTAAATAGCCTGAAGGAATCAGGGTACAAAACGGCAGTCTCTCTACAAAAAAATCCGGGCTTGAGTAAAGCTTTATCAATGATTAAAACCGGATATTTTAACCGTGAAAAGCCTGATCTTTACAATGATCTATACAACTCTCTTGTGTTTGAAGATGAATATTTGCTGCTGGAAGATTTCAGCAGTTATGCGCAATGCCGTCAAAGAGTAATCGATACATGGGGAGATCAAAAAACCTGGACAAGAATGTCAATATTGAATACTGCTGCAGCTGGAAAGTTCTCTAGTGATCGAACAATT
>CAJXDX010000151.1 GCA_913052275.1 uncultured Pseudomonadota bacterium
TGATGTATGGTTTTGATCAGCTGGGTTACTCCCGTATGTTTACAACCCATTTATCCATTGGGACATCGCTGGCAATCATTGCACCTACAACTGCATATACAGCATGGGCCTACTACAAACATGGTTCAGGAGACATCAATACTTTGAGCAGACTTGCTATTCCTGCCGCATGCGGTTCTTTGTTTGGTTCATGGCTGGCAGGCGGTCTCAGTGGCAATGTCCTGAGGGTCATCTTCGCCGTTCTGATTATGCTGATTTCACTGAATTTATTTAAGAAAGATCATTTTGTATTTGGCAGCAAATTACCAGCCTCATACATAACCTGGAGTGTAATTGGACTGATTGGAATGTTTTCAGCAATGATGGGGATCAGCGGGGGTGTATTTTTCACAGCGTTCCTGGTGGCATATGGTTTTTCCCTCTTGAACGCGATTGGCACATCAGTAGCTTTGGGTTTGACTGTTTCTCTGCCTGGAACTGTAGGCTACATTCTCAGTGGACTGGGGGGTACCAACCTGCCTCCCTTTAGTTTTGGTTATATCAGCCTGGTAGGATTTGTCTGCATAATTCCCATGACCCTGTTCATGGTCCCAAAAGGAGCCCAACTGGCACACAATCTTGACAAACTCATACTGAAACGCTTACTGGCCGTGTTTATGATATTAATGTCGCTCAGGGTGTTTTACACAATATACAGCTGAACTTTTTAAAGGAACCATTTATGCGGATGATGCCTCAAACACCAAGTTTTTCGCACAGCTGATCAAAGTCATTAACAGTAATGTCAGGCCTGAATTCAGATTCTTCATAAGGCAGCCCGTATCTGTTTACATATGCGCCACGGAATCCACTGTGACGCGCTCCAAGTATATCGAATGAGTGTGAAGCAACCATCATTATCTGGGCATGTTCTAGTTCAAGTCTATTTGCTGCGAACCTGTAAACGGAAGGATGGGGCTTGAACTGCCCAACCATCTCGGCACACAGTATCTCATTAAAGTCTATCCCTATGTTATTCTTTACCAGTTGCTTCAGATACCATTCTTCACCATTTGACAATATCACAAGCCTGTATTTTGTACCAAGCCGCTTCAGACCAGCAACTGCATCCTGGAACGGAATCAATTCATGATAGGCCTTCATGAACTCATCTACCTTTTCATAAGTAAATTCAATTTTAAGCAAGCGCAGAGTGTAAAGTAGCGCCCTCTTCTTTACTTCAAGGTACCCGCTGTGTCCCAGCATAATCAGGTTGTCCTGGTATTGTTCCAATCGCTGCCTCAGACGCCAATGATTCCAGACATCAGCACCAGTTAAGGATTCTGGTGCATTGCACTGCTGAAGCAGTTTTTCCAGAGGAGGAACAAGACTTCCGGATAAATCAAGTACAGTGCCGAAAATATCGAAAGTCAGAGTGTTAACTTTTTCAATAGTTCCTGACTCGCCATTCAGATTCATAATTTTTTCTCGTATTTAATATTTTTACTGACAGATAAGATATACGGTCAAAATAAAATTATTTTATTGCCGATGTTTTTTTGATCGAGAATATGCCTTGAGTTCAAACAAGTTCCTAAAGCCTGTAAGTCCATGGATACTGAATAATCACCGCTACTTGCGGTCCTTCATCGCCCGTTGCAAAGTCCGCACGATACAAATTGCCTGAACCGCTTAATAATCTGAATCCTGAACCAAATGAGGATTTTACTGTCTTCCCCAATTCTGATTTGGTCTCAGATACGGAGCCCTGTTCGAAAAACAATGCTACCTGCATTTCATCTATTAAATCCTGCATGAAAAACACATCAATTTTGTCACCTTCAGACGCGGAAAAATTCCATCGAAATTCTGTAGCAAAATACAGCGTGTGGGCACCCTGAAATCTTTGTTGCGGATATGACCTTAATCTGTCCGGCCCGCCCAGAAATAGTGACGTTCCGTGTTTATTGATGTTCCGGGTGTTTATGGCATTTCCAAGGGTTGTCGCCCGACATGATTCAGGTGTTGGAGAATAGTCGCAGAGGTAGTAATTACTTTGCTGTTTTAATACTTCAAGATCAGTCTCACCCTCTTGTCGGACATTTGCATCAGAAAAAGTCAGGTTAAAAACCAATGTGCTTTTTTCAAGAAAAGGGATGTAAACCTGAAGATCGTTAGTAATAACATCAAATGACGGCTCTGAGCTTGAACTGGCTGTCTGCCTGTCAAGATAAAGTATATTCCGAATGCCCTTTCGCGGGTCCCTGTAATCGTCCGTATAATCGATCCTGGCCATAAATTCCAGCCTGTCACCTAAATTCACTTCCAAGGGAGGGTCGAATTCTGTGACTGTAACTCCCGGTTTTGTAAGATCATCATCGTCAGGTGCCACAAATTTATCAAAACTTCCTTTTTGTTTGGATCTCCCCAAACCTAATTCCAGCATTCTGTCATATAATGTTAATTTAAATGTTGGAGCGTCATATTCCCAATATTTGCCAAAAGCATAAACAAAATCATCCTTCTCAGTGTCCATGCCCCTTAATCTGTAATTTGTAATTGCATACTTGAAACCGCGAGCTTTGAGGTATTGCAGGTATACATAATCAGGAACGATAAATAATTCATCTAAAAAACCAAAAATAAATTCGGCATCTCCGACACCAAGAATCGTTGCAAAGTCTGTGGTAGTATCCGCAATATTCCCAAAGTTGCCGATAAACAGCAGGCCTTCACCCAGCCCTGGCAATGAATAGGGCAGGGGAACAAAGAGATGCCCGTACTGTTTTGTAAACATCTCCCGTCTGCGTTCAATTTCAAATCCGTATGAGCTCCCAGTAATTAAAATGATCAGACATGCAATAAAAATTTTTAAAAGATATTTCATATTTAGAATTAGTTAATAAATTTAAGATTTATGTTTAAAACAGGTAACAAACTTCCCGGTTAAGAAAAACAGCTCATTTCTGCATCGCCGCAATTGTGGCAACATTAAATATATCAGAAGATGAACAGCCTCTTGAAAGATCATGAACGGGTTTGTTCAATCCCTGCAGCAGCGGCCCCCATGCTGTATAGCCTGCCAGACGCTCAGTAATCTTGTAGGCAATATTGCCGGCATCCAGGGTTGGAAAAATAAGCACCGAAGCATTTCCCTGTAACGGGGAATCCTTTACTTTGTGTGACGCTACAGCAGGAACAATTGCTGAATCAACCTGCAGTTCTCCGTCATGCAATATATCAGGATGAGTTTCTGAAAATGTTTTAACTGCCTGCCTGACGTGAGTTACCCTGCGATGGCTTGCACTGCCTTTGGTGGAAAAAGAAAGAAATGCCACACGGGGTTCTTCTCCGCTCAACAGGCGATGGAACACAGCAGATTCTCCTGCGATTGATGCTAGCTGATCACTTGTAGGTTCCGGAATGACAGCACAATCTGCAAATGTATAGGCCTTATCAGCGGAGGGTGAAATCATGAAAAAACTGCTTGAAACCCATTTTGATTCAGCCTTAATTCCCACTATCCTGATTGCAGCCCGCAGTACATCTCCAGTTGGAGTCACGGCGCCTGCAACAAGCCCGTCTGCATCTCCATTGCTGACCATCATCATGCTGAAATTCAAAGTATCTTCCATGAATTTCTTTTTCGACTCATCAGACAATTTACTGAAGAAGTGCTCCTTTTCCAGGTTTTGCCGGTATTGATCTTTCCTGCTTTGAAAATCCTGCGGTTCCAGCAGCTCGTAGCCTAAATCACTAAGATGTCTTTTTGCCAGAGACACCCTTGGATCGCTGCTTTCTGGGAGCACAATCTTTGCAGATTTTTTGAGTCCTGTCTCTATAACCCGTTCCTGGTACCTGTTGAAATGCATATTTTGATCTTTGAATTTCCGCAATAATAAAAAGTTATTTTTCACACAAATTGACAGACATTCTATTGGACTCAAAGGGAAACAGCAATATGCTTCAACTTGTGATTGCCAGAAATTATTTTTATTTAGGTGAATTAAATGCTAGCCTGACAGCCCAAAACCTTTCAGAATATGATCCTGAAGCAATGGTTTGATAAGCAAAAATCAGAATAATGATTCCAGAAAAAATCCAGATTGTTGAAGTAGGCCCAAGGGACGGACTGCAAAACGAGAAGGAGTGGGTTCCTACAGAAACAAAAATTTCCCTGATTGAGAAACTTGCTGATGCAGGATTGACTAAAATCGAGGCAACAAGTTTTGTCAGCCCAAAATGGGTCCCGCAACTTAAGGATGCACATGAGGTGTTTACGGGCATTAAGCGAATTTCCGGCGTTAGTTATCCTGTACTTACTCCAAACATGAAAGGATTTGAGAGGGCACTGGAAGCAGATGCCAAGGAAATTGCTGTGTTTAGTGCAGCATCTGAAGCATTTAGCCAAAAGAACACAAATTGTTCCATTGAGGAATCAATAAATCGTTTCCGACCAGTTTTAGAGGAAGCACAAAAAAATAATATTCAGGTGCGTGGATATATTTCCTGCGTACTCGGCTGTCCCTACCAGGGCCATGTACCTGTTGA
>CAJXDX010000152.1 GCA_913052275.1 uncultured Pseudomonadota bacterium
TACCAAAAACTTTCGAATTCTGGCAGGGGAGACCAAATCGTCTGCATGATCTTTTCTTATATTCAAAGCAGAGCGATGAATCTTGGCAAATAGATCGCATTGCACCATAACTAAAGTTTTTTATCGATTAAATTAAAAATCTTGGAACATTTTCCGGAGGAATGATGGAATTAAAAGTCAAACGGGTGGAAAGGGTGGATGGCGTTAAAGAAGCCATGTTCCTGCCTGCAATATTTAATGGTTTGAGACTCACTGTAAAACATTTCTGGCGCAACCTTTTTGGTGCAAGAGATGTTGTAACAATAAATTATCCGGAAGAAAAAAGGCATGTTTCGCCACGCTGGCGCGGGCGTCACCGGTTGACCAGACTTGACAACGGGTTTCTCAGCTGCGTTGCCTGCTACATGTGTGAAACAGTTTGTCCCTCAAAATGCATTCATATTGAAGCCGGAGAACATCCGGACCTTTCTGTCGAAAAATACCCTGTTGTATTTGATATAGACGAACTGCGTTGTGTGTTTTGTGGATTATGTGTTGAAGCATGTCCCAAAGATGCTATTCGTATGGACACCGGAATAGTTTCAATGGCCTATACTTCCAGACAAACATTCGACTTCACGCGGGATTTGTTAAGAGACAGTTATGATCCAAAAGTTCACTCCAATCCAAAATATGAGGATCGGGATCTCCCTAAACCTGCCAACCAGTCAGAAGCTTTACCCCATTCGCAGGGAATTCCGGCGACCTAATATCTTTTCATGAACACGCCCAACGAAGTTTTCAGTGCTGAAGAACAGGATATACTTTCTCCTTATGTAACTAACACAAATCGCTCAGTTTTTGTACTCACCAACCTGCCGGAAGTGATCAAAGGAGCACTTTTTTCTCGTTATTCCCGTTCCACACTTGGCCTTCGCACATTGCTTCTGAAAGATTTCATCCAGAAAAAAGAATCCAAGTTCGATCAAATTCAAGGTGGTGGTAATCACCAAAAATCTTCTAAAAACATTGAACTGGCAATTGAATCCGCACAAAATTTTTATGACAGGATTCTTGATGGTTATGGTGATGATTCTATCGGCGAGCTTGGGGGTGCACACCTGGCTTTGGAAAACATCTCTATTCTGGCCACAAAAAAAGTGGAAGATGCAAGGATAGGTGGCTCACCACTTGAAAAATCTACACGCTATGTCAGTTTTTCAGAGAAAATCAATGGCGAATACCAGTTTTATCAGGAACCAGCATTGCTCAAATCTGCTCACCGTAATTTATTTCTGGGAACATGCAGAAACCTGTTCGATACATATGTCCGCTTCACAGAACCAATAAGAGATCATGTACGTAAACGGTTGCCGAGGGATTCTAAAATAAGCCAGAACGCCTACGAACGCTCTGTTCGAGCTCGTGGATTTGACATTATAAGGGGATTACTGCCTGCTGCAACATTGACTAACATGGGAGTATTCGGAAACGGGAGATTTTTTGAAACCCTTATTTCAAAATTAAAGGTAGATTCCCTTTCGGAACTAAACGAGATAGGGCAATTATCTTTTGAGGAATTAAATAAGGTAATTCCTTCTTTTGTACGGCGTGCTGATACTAACCACCGGCATTTTCAAGACTTTAGAGGTTTTGACTTTTCCCAAAAAGAATTTGTAAGTAATATTGCTGATTCACAACTGGGAAAATTAAAGCCAGACAAGTCAGAGTTAGTGAATTTGATCGATTATGACTCAGAAGCAGAAAATAAGGTTATTGCAGCAATACTTTATCCATATTCTTCAATTCCCTTGCAACAGATTCGGGACTGTGTGCGAACCATGTCTGATTCAGAAAAATCCAAACTAATAAAACAGGCTGCAGGCTTAAGGGGTCACAGACGTCACAAACCGGACCGTGGTTTGGAGTTGGCATTCTATACTTTTGATATCCTGGGTGATTATGGAATGTATCGTGATTTGCACAGACACCGGATGCTGACACAGGAAAGGCAGCCCCTTTCTACACGTTTCGGCTACGATACACCTGATGAAATTGAAGATGCAGGATTAGGCAACCAATATCACGAAGCAATGGCCCGTGCCGCAGATGCCTTTGAAAAAATATACATAGATTTTCCACTGGAAGCACAATATGTTGTTCCGATGAGTTACAATATACGCTGGAATGTACACATAAACTTGCGGGCGCTTATCTGGTTGACAGAAATAAGAAGCACTCCCCAGGGACATATTGGATATCGCCGTATTGCTCAGGAAATGTTCCGAAAAGTAAAAGAAGTACACCCAACTTTGGCTGAGTATATGAAGTTTGTAGATTTAAATGAATATCCTTTGGGCCGCTTAAATGCAGAACAACGCCAAGAAAATAAACAAACCGCAGGAAAAATTTCTGTCCTAAATTAATAGCAGGAGATAAACATGAACGAAAATGTGCAAGTTATCAATCATCCTCTGGTGCAGCACAAACTTTCACTGATGCGCATGAAAGATACCTCCACAAGGAGTTTTCGTATCTTAATTCGTGAGGTCGGTACTTTACTGGCTTATGAAGTGACCAAAGATTTGCCTTTGCTGTATAAAGAAATTGAAACTCCGCTTATGAAAATGAATGCTCCTTTTCTGGAAGGGAAAAAGCTCTGTCTGGTCTCAATATTAAGAGCTGGCAATGGATTGCTGGATGGATTTATGGATCTTGTTCCGTCTGCACGAGTCGGTCACATCGGCCTATATCGAGACCCGGAAACCCTTGTGGCAGTAGAATATTACATGAAACTTCCTGAACTGATAAATCGGCGCCTTGTACTGGCCCTTGACCCAATGCTGGCCACAGGACATTCTTCATCAGCTGCGGTTACCAGACTTAAGGAAAACGGAGCTTCAAATATTCGTTTTGTATGTCTACTGGCGGCTCCTGAAGGCATTGAATATTTTACAAAAGTTCATCCGGACGTGCCTATATACACAGCTGCTGTTGATGAAAAATTAAACAACCACGCATATATCCTGCCCGGACTTGGAGACGCAGGAGATCGTATTTTTGGAACAAAATAAAATGGAAGTCAAATCAGATAAAAATTTTGAGCTTAATGCAGATATTGACACAGTCTGGAATGTACTCATAAATCCTGAAAAAGTAGTAACATGCGTCCCAGGGGCAGAGTTGACAGAAACCATTGATGAGAATCATTTAAAGGGTAAAGTAACAATTAAAATCGGACCTGTAACAGCAAAATTTAATGGGGATGTTGAAATCGAAAAAAGAGAAATTTCCAATTATGAGCTGGCTATGACAGGTAAGGGTTCTGACATCAGCGGCAAGGGAGGTGCTACAATGAGCATGTGGCTCAAGCTGAATGCGCTTGAAACAGGAACAGAGGTTTGCTGCAGGATGACTGTCTCTATCACCGGAAGGATAGCTCAGTTTGGAGCACGTATGATCGAGGCGGTAAATAATAAAATGTTTGAACAATTCATCAGCAATTTTACAAACATGATGGAGCAGGAAAATGAAGATGTAAGCACTGCAGGAAGACCCAGGGAAGCAGAGCCAGTTAAAGCAGCTTCACTTGTCGGCTCTGTCATTGTATCTGAACTCAAAAAAAAATTCGGCAATAAAACAGAATCATAGTGAAAGGGCCCTGAAATCATCTAATTATGACTGACAATGATTTCTGCTGTAATCCTTGCTGCCGGAGAATCAAGAAGAATGGGCAAGCAAAATAAGCTTCTTCTTCCTGTAGGCGGTGAAGCTCTTTTAGTCAAATTAGTAAAATCTGTCTGTGCTTCAGATGTTGGTCAGGTACTGGTTGTGATTGGACACGAAGCAGAAAAAATCAGGCGGAAATTAAAGGAGTTGCCGCTAAGCTTTGTGTATAATCCTAATTTCAGCGAAGGAATGACAACCTCCATAAAGTCCGGAGTAAAGGAGGTTTCTCGAGACTGTGATGGATTGTTGATATGCCTTGCAGATATGCCTTTAATAAATACTTCAGATATTAATAAGTTAATACATGCTTATGTTCAAAACCGTATAAAAGAAAAAAGATTGATTGTTGTTCCTGTATTTCAGGGACAACGGGGCAATCCTGTTTTGTTTTCAAGTGAATTCCGAAATGATATTTTAGAGCACAAAAAAGGATCTGGATGCAGAGGAGTTATCATGAATTATCCCGAATCTGTCAAGGAAATCGAAATGGATAATGATAACATGTTACTTGATGTGGATACTCTGGAAGATTATCAAAATGTATCAGAAGCTTTTGTGACTGAATGACGGCACTAGACCATTCCGCACCAGAAACAGGTATGGACATTACTTTTGAAGATTCAACGGTCTAGACATGAAAATTAATTCAAAATATTAGGTATTCTTGCCATTGATAGTAAAAAATTTGCCTTATTGTGACTGCCTAAATTATTAAAAAAAATGTCCGACGAATATTTTCAAAAAATTACTGAGTTAAACGCTGCAGAAGTCCCTTTTGCGGTGGCAACAGTAATCAAAATAACTGGGTCAGTTTCCGC
>CAJXDX010000153.1 GCA_913052275.1 uncultured Pseudomonadota bacterium
CGTGAATTGATAGATGAATACTGTGACGGAATGCAGCCTGGACACAAATTTTATGGCTATTTCCCCGGGGGGGCATCCGGTGGTATATTACCGGCGTCGCTGGGAGATGCGCCTCTGGATTTCGACACGCTCCAGGAATATGGCTGTTTCATTGGTTCTGCAGCAGTGATAGTTTTTTCAGAACAGGATGCAGCACGAGATTTGGCGCTTAACGCAATGCGTTTTTTTGAGCATGAGTCATGCGGCCAGTGTACCCCCTGCCGTTCAGGTACGTCAAAAGCCATTCCGTTGATGAAAAAAGATAAATGGGATCAGACTCTATTGGAAGAACTTTCACGTACAATGGAAGATGCTTCGATTTGTGGATTGGGGCAGGCTGCACCAAATCCATTGCGTAGCGTGATCAAATATTTTCCGCAGGAGGTGTGAATAATGGAAACTGTTTCATTTGAACTGAACGGTCAGTCGATTGATGCGTTGCATGGAGAGACTATTCTGCAGGCTGCAGATAGGGTTGGAATAAATGATATTCCCCGTCTTTGCTACAAAAAAGGATATCGGTCCGATGGAAATTGCCGCTCATGCGTGGTTGAAATTGAGGGGGAGCGTGTACTTGCTCCTTCCTGTTGTCGCTATCCGCAGCAGGGCATGAAAGTTAACAGCAGAAGTGACCGAGCTGTACATTCGCAAAAAATGGTACTGGAACTTCTGCTTGCAGACATGCCTGATGGAGGTGAATCCCCATACACACTGAATTCTGAACTTGATGAGTGGGTTGAGAAACTCAAGGTCGGAAAACCGAGATTTTCCGGTCGTGTTCAGCCTTCAGCTGATGTGTCTCATCCGGCTATGTCAGTTAATCTGGATGCCTGTATCCAGTGTACTCGTTGCGTCAGAGCCTGTCGTGAAGAACAGGTAAATGATGTAATAGGTATGGCTTTCAGGGGTTCACATGCTGAGATAGTTTTTGATATTGGTGATCCGATGGGAGACAGTACTTGCGTTGCTTGCGGAGAGTGCGTACAGGCCTGTCCAACCGGTGCGCTTATGCCGGCCAATGATGCGGGACTGGTAGAAGCTGACAAAAAGGTAGATTCTGTTTGTCCATACTGCGGTGTGGGATGTTTGCTTACCTATCATGTCAAAGGCGGTAAATTGCTGCAGGTGGAGGGTCGTAATGGTCCTGCAAATAACGGAAGATTATGTGTAAAGGGCCGTTTCGGGTTTGATTACGTACATCACAAAGACCGCTTAACAACACCGTTGATTCGACGTAATGATGCTCCTAAAACAACAGAATTGCTTCAACCTGGAGATTGGGAAAAAGTATTCAGGGAAGCAAGCTGGAATGAGGCACTGGAATTTGCTGCTGAAGGTTTAATAAAAATACGGACAGAAAACGCGCTGCCGGATAATAACGGTACAGACGCTTTAGCAGCATTTGGATGTGCAAAGGGAAGTAATGAAGAAGCTTATTTGATGCAAAAACTGGTTCGCACCGGATTTGGATCCAATAACATTGATCACTGTACACGTCTTTGTCATGCTTCGTCAGTAAGTGCCCTGCTTGAAGGAATTGGATCAGGAGCGGTTTCCAATCCATTCACTGATGTTACAGATGCTGAGGTTATTTTCCTTATTGGCGCTAATCCTGTCAGCAACCATCCTGTTGCGGCTACGTTCATGAAAAATGCTGTTAAAGCCGGTAAGAAGCTGATTCTGCTGGACCCCTATCGAAGTGAACTTGCACGCCATGCTACATACAGCCTTCAGTTTCGTGCAGATACCGATGTGCTGCTGCTTAATTCACTGATACATACTATTATCGAAGAAGGCTTGTGTGACGAAAAATATATTGCCGAGCACACAACAGATTTTGAAGAATTGAAGGGTAATGTTGTTGAATACAGTCCGGAAACAGTATCCCCAATTTGCGGAATTCCTGCAGAGACATTAAGGGAAGTAGCACGGGTTTTTGCTAAAGCAGAAGCTTCAATTATTCTCTGGGGCATGGGTATATCTCAGCACATTCATGGAACAGATAATTCGAGGTGTCTGATAGCACTGTCGCTGATGACTGGTCAAATTGGCAGACCTGGGACAGGGCTTCATCCTTTACGTGGACAGAACAATGTTCAGGGGACATCTGATATGGGACTGATTCCCATGTTCTTCCCGGATTACAGATCTGTTGTGGAGCCGGAATCAAAAAAATGGTTTGAAGATTTTTGGGGCACAAAGCTTAATCCAAAATCCGGCTTAACGGTTGTTGAGATAATGGACGCAGTACATTCCGGAGAAATCAAGGGATTATACGTTCAGGGGGAAAATCCTGCAATGTCTGACCCTAATTTGAACCATGCCAGAGAGGCGCTGGTTTCACTTGATCATTTAATTGTGCAGGATATTTTCCTGACAGAAACTGCAGGCTATGCCGATGTTATTTTACCTGCTTCCGCGTTTCCGGAAAAAACAGGAACCTTTACCAACACCAATCGTCAGGTGCAGTTAGGCAGACAGGCAATCGAACCCCCAGGGGATGCACGTCAGGACTGGTGGATCATACAGGAAATCGCAAAACGTCTTGGACTGAATTGGAACTACACAAGTCCGAAGGACATTTATGCCGAAGTTCGTGAAGCAACTTCCAGCATGGCCGGCATCACATGGGAACGCCTGGAAACAGAACATTCTGTAACTTACCCATGCACCAGAGAAGGTGATCCTGGAGATCCCATTGTTTTCCAGGATGGTTATCCTACAAAAAACGGGAAAGGGAGATTCGTCCCTGCAAAATACACACATGCTGATGAAATGCCTGATGAGGAGTATCCTTTTGTTTTTGTCACAGCACGTCAGCTCGAGCACTGGCACACTGGCAGTATGACTCGGCGGTCAAGTGTCCTTGACGCAATTGAACCGCAACCCGTGATAAATGTTAATCCCGATGATCTGCAAAAACTTGGATTGGAAACAGGAGAGACAGTGACCATTGAATCACGACGCGGTAAAATTACAGCATATGCCCGTCAGGACCTCGGTGTTCAGCAGGGTAATATCTTTATGGCATTTGCCTTCAATGAGGCGGCTGCGAATTTGATAACTACCTCAGCCCTTGATCCATTTGGAAAAATTCCGGAAGTAAAATATTGTGCAGTAAAAATGACTCCGGGAGGAAGTCCGGAAATGCGGGTCGGCTGACTATTTCGGATTGTTTGCATTCATTCGGTTTAATTGAAACCCTGTCTCTCAGCCGGCAATTTTTTCTCCTTGTTTTCAGTCATTTCCTTTATTATCATCGATTGTCCTATACATCATAAACTTCGATTTCCCCCCTTTTTCTGTTCCATCTATTGAAAACAGGTAGTGAAAGCATCCTGATTAAAAAAGGCAATTTTGAGCAGACTTGAAAAGAACTGAGGGTATGATTCACAAGGAAATGCGGGACATATCAAAAATAAACCATAAATAATACAGTTTTGGCATTACTTCTGTATGTCCTAATGCGATAAAATAAGCCTTAAAAGCTGTTCTCCTACAAAGTTAAGCACACCCGCATCCTAATGTGATAAAAAAATTATTTTGGAAATGGCTCACCTCGGATTTAACTTTGATTCAGTGAAAGACTAAACCAGGAATAATTCAATGTTCGAAAAGATTGCAAGTTTATTAACCCAGGACTTAGCCATTGATTTAGGTACAGCAAACACGCTTGTGTACACAAAGCAGCGTGGGATAGTAATTCGAGAGCCATCTGTTGTGGCAGTACAAAAAGACAGCCGTGGGCGTATTCAGGTACTTGCAGTTGGAGAGGAAGCAAAGCAGATGCTGGGTCGTACTCCGGGTTCAATAACTGCAATTAGACCAATGAAGGACGGAGTAATTTCTGATTTTGATATCACCCAGGAAATGCTGCGTTATTTCATTCGCCAGACACAAAGCAAATTTTCCGTTTTTCGATTTAAACCCCGTATTGTAGTTGCAGTTCCTTCAGGAATCACTCAAGTTGAACGTCGTGCGGTTAAAGAAGCCGCTGAGTCAGCCGGAGCACGTGAAGTATTCCTGATCGAGGAACCGATGGCTGCGGCGCTTGGAGCAGGATTGCCGGTTACAGAAGCCAGTGGAAGCATGATTGTTGATATCGGAGGAGGGACCACTGAAGTTGCAGTGATTTCCCTGGCAGGAATTGTTTACAGTGATTCCGCCCGAGTAGGCGGAGATAAAATGGATGACAGCATCACTGAATTCATCAAACAGAAATATAACCTGCTGATAGGGGAGCGTACTGCGGAAGAAATTAAAATAAGTATCGGAACTGCGTTTATCAAGGATGAGCCAAAGTCATATGAGGTACGAGGCCGTGACCTGGTTACAGGAATTCCAAAAACACTGGTGCTTGGTGAAGAGGAAGTGCTGAACGCGCTCAGTGATGTTTGCGGACAGATTGTAAAGACAATCCGAAATGCCCTTGAATCTACACCACCTGA
>CAJXDX010000154.1 GCA_913052275.1 uncultured Pseudomonadota bacterium
TTATTAGAGATCAAATATTTCTGGGCGCTTTTCACGTCCTTCATGATTTGTTTTTTCAGGTCTTCCATGCCTTTAAATTTAGTTTCCGGACGCAATTGATGCAGAGGGATTACTTCCAGATATTCACCATAAATGTCATCCTCAAAATCAAAAATAAAAGTTTCAACTGTGAAAGTGTTGTTCCCAAATGTCGGTTTATTTCCGGCATTGGTAACTCCATAGTAAATTTTCTTTGCTAATTTAATTTTTGTGACATAGACTCCTTCAGCTAAAGCTAATGTAACTTCCGGAAAAATATTAGCGGTAGAAAAGCCAAGTTTCTTTCCACGCTGCTCCCCCTTTTCCACCTTGCCGTAAATACTGTATTCCCTCCCTAAATATTGAGGAATTTCAGCAAAACGAAATTCACGGATTAATTGCCTTATGAGGGAACTGCTTACTGTTTGTCCTTTTTGTTGCACCGGAGCTATTTCTTCAAGTGAAAAATTATATTGCTGGCTGAGGTTCTCAAGTAACTTGAAATCTCCTGCACGATGTTTACCAAATCTGAAGTCATACCCAATTACAAGCTTAACCAGATCAAAGCGCTTGATCAAAAACTGAAGCGCAAAATCTTCCGGATGCATTTGAGACATCTCCGACGTAAACTGAATTACATGTACCTCATCCAGTCCCTGTTCCTCAAGCAATCTAAGTTGATGAACAGATGTGCAAATATGGGAAACAGGCTGCTGAGAATGAATAATTTCCTGCGGATGTGGATTGAAAGTTACCAGTGCACTGGCGCAGCCTTGCAAGTGAGCTTCATTGACTGCAGCAGAGATCAGTGCACGGTGACCCAGATGAATCCCGTCAAAGTTTCCAATAGTTACAACAGTTCTTGGAATGTCGACTGGTTTTTTCTGGAAACGATAAACTTGCATAAAATATTGAAATTATAAGATAAATTTCAGGATAGAGTTGGGGTATTCTGGAAAATCTAGCAACAATTTTGGACCGGGCCAAGGATCATAGCGTGTATTTGATAAAAACACAAATATCACTCATTCAGGGCGACTGTATACCAGTGTTTCAGCTGTTACATATTTGACGTGTGGAACCTGATACAAATTTCCAGATTCAATTTCCCTTACTGGCTGTCCGTCTGTGGTGTGAATGGATTCTGTTGAAATAACACACTCCCTGCCTTCGGGAGTAATTCCCAATAATGATTTTCCAGACTGGAATGATTTACGGGTTAACAAAATCAGGTGCTCTTCCTTAACAGCTTCAACTACGCATCCAACTAGGGTCTCTCCATGATCCTTGCGGTGCGGGTTTTTGATTCGCTCAATTGCCAGGTCGGTGCGGTTAGCTCTGAAAAAGCCGCGTGTTATTTTGGAGGGCCATTTTGATTTAAGTGACCTTACGGTCTGTTTATCAAATGATCCCAGCAGACTGTCAATTTTTTTCATCCAGTCCGATTTGATTTCCATGTGCCTGAAATCAAGTCTAAGTACTTTCAGTCTAGTGTTTTGCAATTCAGGAATAAAGTCTAATAAAAACAAATCTTTATGGTGATACATAAAAGTCCCATGCTGATTTTCCAGGGTAGGAAATTGTCTTTGCGGCTGATCAGAAGGAACTAATCTCTTTTCATTGAAGACAAATGAGTTTTTTGAAGATTCATAATTACCAAGCAACTTGCGTGGTGTATAAAATAATAAAATCCTGCCTGCAGCCAATATTTCACATGGCACAGTTAACGACCGACAATAATTAATTAATGTTGATATGGGCAGTTCACTGGAAAGGGCGAAGCGTTGCAGCTGCTGACCGAAATATTCATGCCAGCGCAGAAGTCCTGTTAAATTATGGTTTCCTGCTTCTGCAATAAAATGAATAGGAATTTCCGGAAGTTCGTGCCTCACCCACTCTGCAGCTCCAATGTCCTGGACACGAATTGCAGCAAATTTTGATAAAGGAAGATCATCAAGTAGCTTTATACAGTTCTCAAAATTACTCTCCGTGCAGAGTATATCCCACTGCAATACAGGTGACAATCCTGATTCAAGTGCTGCATCAGTTAGAGACAGCAGGGACTCAGTGTCTAGCCTGCCCATTCGGCTCAGTGTTTTATGTTCCAAAATAACTTCACGTATGGAAGTATCATGGATAAGTTTCAGCGTCTTTTTATTGTCAAGATAGGTGTTAAATTGCATTATTATCCAGCCAGTCAACACACTGGTCTATACTTAGTTCTGATGCTGAATCATCATGCTGTATACGTTGCTGATGTAAAACGAGTACTCGAGTTGCTAATTTTAATCCCAGCTCCAGCTGGTGAGTGACCATCATCACTGTGCCTCCCTGCTGGTGAAATGCCGTGAGATAATTTTGAAACCAGCAATTGGAATGTTGATCAAGTCCTGTGAATGGCTCATCAAGAATCAGAATTTCAGGTTTACAAAGCATTAATCGTGCGATCATTAAGCGCTTTTTCATTCCACTGCTGAAATTGCCGACTGGCAGCCGGGCCACGTGAAACAGGTCTGTTTTCTGCAGTACTTGGTCAGTTTTTCTTTCCAGATCTTCTACACCGTAAAGTGTTCCAAATACACGTAAATTATCTACTGAACTCAAATCCCCATACAATCTGTTTTCATGTGAGATTATTCCAATTTTTTGCCGCCATTCACGCAGACTCTCCTTTTGATTTGTTCCATTAAAAGTAATTCTGCCATGAGTTGGTTTAGATAATGTACTGATAATACGAAGCAATGTTGACTTTCCTGCTCCGTTATTGCCGATAAGCGTTACGAACTCCCCTGTTTCAATGGAAAAGCTTATGTCATTGAGAATACAGCGGTAGCCAAAGCGCTTAGTTACATGTTCAAGGCTTAAGATAGCAGGCATGCCGGGGGAAAATTAGAATGGAGTTCGTGCTATTGCACAATGGGATAGGCTTCATCCACAATGGGTTGATTTTTTGCGTTCCATATCATAATACGCAGTAATGCGTCTGGTTTAACTTTGGTGAATGTTCTTCTTAAAACTCTATATCTTCTTATTTTGTAGGGAATGGAGGTTTCTATGCTGAATGGGATATCTTTATCAAGGTTCTTAGGGGAAGAAAGAAACATTCCTGTTCTTCCAATTTCAAGCTTTTTGGATTTGTTTGTCAGGTAGAAACTTACCTTAACCTTTCCTCCACCTGCATCTATCTTTAATCTTTCAACTGTGACAGGAGGATTTGCAATTGATTTGGATTTCAGCATTTTAACAGAGGCAGCAGCCTTTTTGCTGCGTTGCTTCTCATTCAATTCAAATTTACGAATTTCATTTTCCAGTTCACCTATTTTGGCCTTAACATTCTCATTTTCGGCTTTTGATTCTGTTAAAGAAACCTGAGTGCTGCGAAGCTGCTGTTGCAGAGAACGAATTCTGAGCTGGAGGTTATTGATTTGATCTTGGGTAGAAGTTTTTTCGCTCTGAAATTGCTGCACCACTTGTTCCCGTTGCTGGAGTATGGATTTCAGTTCAGATATTTCTTCTGCTTGCCTCTCTATCAGAGATGCCTGCTGTTCGTTAAGTTTTTTCTGTTTAGAAGATTGAGACAATACCTGCTGTTCCCATTTTGAGTCACGTTGACCGGTCCCCTTTAATTTTTCAACAAGACTCGCACTTTTTGATTTTTCCTGTTCTACGTGCCCGCTCAGAATTTCAAGGTCCTTAATGTGGATATATTTCAAGTACGCAATTGCTACTGACAAGCCAATTACAATTAAAATCAGCAGGATAATTATGAATTTGAAATTTCTTAAAAAGAACGACGTGATTCTATTGTCGCCGACGACATAAAAATTAGGTTCCATCTTATTTTTTGTTTATATCAATAAGCAGTAATGTCCAGCTCTGCAGCAAGCCTGTATATTTGGCTTCCAATATTTTCCACAGTACCAGTTAATTCTAATTCTAGCAAGGTAGCCAGCAAGATATTCATTTCAATTTGTGTTTTCGCGTGAATTGCGTCTATTTCTTCTATCCCATCATTCAGAGCCTTTAGTATACTGCTTTGCGTACTGCCTAATTCATCCGGATTTATTTTTCTTGTTCCGGAATCACTTTGTTCAAATTTGAACTGTTGCTGATTTGGAACCAAGGACATTAGAGACAATTCTTCCAGAATATCTTCAGCGCTGCAGACGAGCTTGGCATGTTGCTGTGCAATCAGACTGTTTGCACCTGCACTTGCTGCTGAATCGATTCTTCCGGGAACTGCAAAGACCTCCCGGTTTTGTTCCAATGCAAATGCGGCTGTGATTTTTGCCCCGCTGTTTTTTCGTGCTTCAGTAACAACTATGCCCATGGACAGACCACTTATTATGCGGTTGCGTATGGGAAAATTCCTGGCAAGCGGCTTTACACCCAGGGGGAATTCGGAAACAAGAGCTCCGTTATTTGTTATTTCTTCAGCAAGTTTTTTGTTTTCAGGAGGATAAA
>CAJXDX010000155.1 GCA_913052275.1 uncultured Pseudomonadota bacterium
GAATTGAACCCCGCAAAAGTGATGACGGAATACTTGTAGTAGGTGGTGGACCTTCCGGACTTGAGTGCGCACTTGCTCTGGGTCAGCGGGGATACCGAGTTATTCTTTCTGAGTCCTTATCGGAGCTGGGTGGACGTGTAAGCAGGGAAAGTCGTCTGCCCGGACTTTCAGAATGGGGACGAGTTCGCGACTACAGGGTGCAAATGCTGGATCGTATACCAGATGTATCTGTTTACCGGGACAACACTTTAAGTGCAGACGAAATAATTGAATTCAGCTCTAAAGATCACTTTGACTATTCCCATGTGATGCTTGCAACCGGTTCATACTGGCGAAATGATGGAATTGGAAGAAATCATCGTGAACCAGTCCCAGGTCTTGAAAAAATTGATGTATTTACTCCGGATGACATAATGAATGACATTTCGGTCAAGGGGCGAGTTGTAATTTATGACGATGATCATTACTACTTGGGAGGAGTAATAGCTGAAAAGCTGCGAAGGGAAGGTCATGAGGTATTGCTGGTTACTCCTGCTGCTACTATATCCAGCTGGTCTGAATGGACACTGGAACAGGAACAGACACAAAAACTGTTGATCGAGCTTGGAGTGGAATTTGCCACACAGACAGACCTGGCGTCGGCTGCAGCTGGTATGGTGGAACTCACATGCGTTTTTACTGACAGACGTACAGAAAAAGACTGCGACAGTTTGGTCCTGATCTCAGAGCGGATTCCTAATGATGAGCTATACCATTCACTTCAAGAAAAATCAGAAAATCTGTCCGCGGCAGGTATAAAGACACTCAAGTGCATTGGGGACTGCCTTGCTCCATCAACTATTGCAGCAGCAGTTTATTCGGGGCACCTTGCTGCAAGAGAGCTTGAGTCCGACCAGCAGGAAGAAGTTCCTTTTTTAAGGGAGCGTGTACAAATCTAAATAGCAGTGATTCATGATTGATTAACCAATGTCTGCTAGCTGACTCCCAATTTTTTTGCAGTCAAATCCAGGCATGATTTAACTAAATCATGCATCTCGTCTATTTGCTCTTTGGTAATGGTTAACGGTGGTGAAACCACCATAATGTCTTTTATGGCACGCATAACTATGTTTTTTTCATTACATATATCACGGCAAATTTCCCCAACTTTTCTATCTTTTGGAAAATGTTTGCGTGTTGCTTTGTCTTCCACTAATTCAAGTGCTCCCAGCATACCCACATTCCTGACTTCTCCCACAAGAGGATGATCTTCAAATTCCTGCCAGCGTTTTTTAAGGTATGGTCCGGTTTCGTCTGCAACTTTCTCTACAAGTTTTTCTTCCTGCAAAATATTTATATTTTCCAGTGCTACTGCACAGGCTGCAGGGTGACCGGAATATGTAAACCCGTGTGCGTATTCTCCTCCTTTTTCTATCAGTACATCCATTATCCTGTTGCTGATCATCACTCCGCCAATCGGCAAATAGCCTGAAGACAGCCCCTTAGCAATGGGCATTATATCCGGAAGAACCCCGTAAGTTTCACATCCAAACCAACTCCCAGTACGACCAAATCCGCATATAACTTCATCCGTTATCATCAGGATATCGTACTTTTTGCAAATCCTTTGAATTTCAGGCCAGTATGTATCTGGAGGAATGATTACTCCCCCAGCTCCCAGAACAGGCTCCCCGATGAATGCTGCCACCCGATTTGCTCCCAGTTCCTTAATTTTGGTTTCAAGTGCCCTGGCTGCTTTTAGCCCATAATCATCTTTGGAAAGGTCTCCGCCATTCTTGTACCAGTAAGGACATTCAATGTGTTCTATATCAGGAATAGGAAGCCCATCCATTTCATGGTAATAGCTTTGGCCACTTAAACTTGCACCTACAACAGTACTTCCGTGATATGCTTCCATACGACTGATAAATATTCTTTTTTCAGGTTGCCCCAGTAAACGCCAAAATCTTCGAGCTGTTCTCAGCACGGTATCATTGGACTCTGATCCGGAATTTGTGAAAAAAACTTGATTCAGCCCCTCTGGAGTAACCTCCGATAGTTTTTTAGCCAATGCAATAGCAGGCGGATGGGTGGTATTGAAAAAGCTGTTGTAATAGGGCAGTTCCTGCATCTGTTCAAAAGCAATACGAGCAAGTTTTTCACGACCGTAACCCACATTTACGCACCAAAGACCCGCCATGCCGTCCAGGATTTTTTCACCATCAGAATCCCAAAGATATATACCTTCAGCACGTGTTATAACTCTGGCACCTTTTTTCTGAAGTGCTTTTGGATCCGTGAAAGGATGCAGAAAATGCTGACTGTCAAGTTTTTGGAGCTCAGAAGTATTTTGGTTCAGGTTCATAATTTGTTTCCCATGGATAAGGGTTAAAGAAAAAATAGTTTGTAATCAGATTCCAGAGCTTGAACTTAATGATCCAAGTTTTCTATTGGTTTCCCATCCAAAATGAAATTTCCATGTATGGGATAAAACTGGTATAAAGGGGGAAAATGATAGCAGGAACCCTTGTTTTAAGGAAAGCTCGGCAATATGAGTAAATTTTCTTTTAAAATTTTTTAATGGAGTTTGATTGAATTTCTTGCTAAACGCAAGCCCTCAAAAAGATCGCTGGCAACCATGTAGCTGGAATCATTTTGTTCAACAAAACAATCTGCAGCAAGGCCGTGCAGGAAGGCACCTGTTAAAGTAGCATAAAGTGGAGACAGTCCCTGTGCCAGGAATGCCCCAATGAAACCGCTTAGGACATCTCCGGATCCTGCCGTGGACAACGCAGAATTTCCGGTGGGATTAATGAAGATCCTTGCATCCGGACTCCCTATCACAGTGAAGGCTCCTTTAAGTAAAAGTACAACGTTCCATTCCTGAGACAGTCTCCTTACAGTAGCAATTCTGCTCTCCTGTATTTCTGTTACACTCTGACCGGAGAGTCTTGATAATTCACGAGGATGAGGTGTAATAACCGCGATTCCGAGTCTTTCCTTCAGAGTTTCCTCATCAAGATTATTTAGTCCGTCCGCGTCAATCAGAAGCGGCCCCTCAAGATGTTTTGTCAGCTGCTGCACAAAACCGGCTGTCTGGGAGTGAACTCCCAATCCGCAACCAAGCACTACCGCGTCACGTGCTTCAGCAAGTTGTTCAACAAATTCAGCATGCTCTTCTGTGAAATATTCAGGAGCATTGTGAGGGGTTACAGTCATAATTTCCGGCGCCTGTCCGGGGAGGCGGTCACGAAGTTCGTTGGGTACACATGCCGTAGCCAATCCTGCTCCGTTTTTAAGTGCTGCCAAACATGTAAGATTTGCTGCACCCCCCATTCCAGCAGAGCCGCAGACAGTAAGCAAATGACCAAAAGTGCCTTTATGTGAATCCTTGGCACGTTCCGGAACTAAATCCCTGATAAAATCACTGGTTAGTAAAAATGTGGAAGGTGAGGGCTTATTATCTGAAGTTCCTGATTCTTCATGATCATCAGGAGCATCGTCAGGCCAATGTTGAGGAATAGAAATATCACTTATTATCACATTTCCGGAATACTTTGCACCGGGATACTGATAACATCCGGGTTTTCCCGCCTGAAAAGTAATTGTGTACTGACATTGGGCTGCCACTCCAAGAATCCTGCTTTCGTCTGTAGAAACTCCTGAAGGAATATCCACTGCAATTTTCAATGCCTTTTTGTTTGAGTTAAATATTTCTATCCACTCTCTATAGGCTCCTTCAATGGACTGCTCCATACCTATACCAAAAATGGCATCTACCAGTACATCCGCTTCTTCTACCATGCGGGAGGCATTTTGATCCGGAAACGAGGCACTAATTCCAAATTGTTCCCATAACAGCTGGTTTTTCAGAGCATCCTTTTTTCCAGGCTTACCGGCATCCACAACGCTGATATTATATCCCCTGTTTGCTAAAAGACGGGCAATTGCAAACCCATCACCCCCGTTGTTTCCCCTGCCACAACAAACCACAACGGCTGCTTCAGGATCATTTTTTAACCTATTTTCTTCTACCCAGTCAGCGACACTACGGGCAGCGTTTTCCATTAAAACTGCTCCTGGGATTCCCAAATCTTCAATTGCATGGCGATCCATTTCACGCATGGAACTCGCATCTGCAAGCCTGATCAAATTTTGTTCCTGGAATTTCACTTAATTTGAAAGGTTTTGATTTTTCATCAAACTTTGAATTAATTTTTTAGATCCTTTTTTTCTATTTGCGAGATTTTTACCACTGAAATCTAGGTCTCTAGGACGTTTCCTTGGAGTGTTACCAACGTATTTAAATCGACCAACGCCACGACGTATACAAAATGCAGTTGTAGCTTGGACTTCACAAAATTGCTTTATGGCAATCGGGTCTTCATTAAAGTCTTCCGCTCGACCTTTTGAACTTGTTGTGTATTTTTT
>CAJXDX010000156.1 GCA_913052275.1 uncultured Pseudomonadota bacterium
CAGGATAAAAGGCTGGATCTGGGAGATACATTCGTTTCATGGAAGCCCAAGAGGATCAGGACAAAAACGCAGTCCTTCTTCCAGTCCATCAAGCATGTTCATCTGATCTTCACTCAATTTGAAATCAAATACATCTGCATTTTCTTCGATTCGTTGCGGACGCACAGATTTGGGAATAACAGTATGACCACTTTGAAGTGCCCAGCGTATCATCACCTGCGCAGCAGTTTTATTTGTTTCTTCGGCTACCCGGCATAGTATGGGGTTGTTAAAGCGGTTTCCCCTGGCGAGCGGACAATATCCTGTAAGGTGGATGTTTTCTTTTCTGCAGAATGATGAAATTTCCTGCTGCTGTAAAAAAGGGCTCATCTCAATCTGGTTAACTGCCGGGGATACATCAGCATTGATTAAAATCTCCTTCAGGTGTTTCGGAGCAAAATTGCTTACACCTATTGAACGGCATCTCCCTTCTTTTTTTATTCTTTCAAGCGCACTCCAGATCTCCTGCCTGGATCCTTTTTCCGGCCAGTGAATCAGGTAAAGATCAACGTATTCAAGATTCAACTTTCTTAAACTTGCATCAAATGCATTTAAGGCATGATCATAACCCAGGCCACTGTCCCACAGCTTGGTTGTTATAAAGATCTCTTCCCTTGCTAATCCAGAGTCAATAACTGCACTGCCGACATCTTTTTCGTTACCGTACATTTCTGCAGTGTCGATATGCCTGTATCCTGTTTCCAGTGCATGAATCACTGCATCATAAGTTTCTTTTCCTGATTTAGCATCCCATACACCAAGCCCAAGCAAAGGCATGCTGTTACCGTCACTGAGAGTAACTCGGCTGTCAATTTTCAATTGTGAATTCATCTGCACATGCAGAATTTGGATTAAACTTTATTAATTATCACTTGCTTTAAATTTAACTCATATCCGGTTTTATTTAAACACTGAAGTTATTGAAATAATTTTGTGTGCTTTGATTGCTGATTCAAATCAAGATTGGAAATTTCACGAACTTTAAACACTACCCAGGTAACAGAAGACAGCACAACAAATGCTCCAATAACAACTGCAACTGGAGCTGAGAATTGCGCGGCAAGGGCTCCTGCAGCAAGTCCGCCCAGAGAAATCATACTGAAAGTTATGCTGTGGATTCCCATCACTCGTCCGCGGAAAGCATCAGGTACTTTGATCTGCAAAACTGTCATTGAGCTGACCAGGAAAACAGAACTGAGGGCTGCAGTGAGAATCGCGAAGCAGCATGCCATCCAAAATGCACCGGCTGTACCTGCCAGTATCCAGGTAACAAGACTGAATCCTATAAGGGAACATGGTGCCATTGCCGCGCTTGACAGCATCATTATCCCAAGTTTCCGGGATTGCTGGTAACGGGAGATGAATAAGTTCCCAATTATCGACCCCACTCCGGTGGCAGAAATCAACAGGCCGTAACCGCGTTCTCCGCTTTGAAGCATGTCAGCAAATAAAGGCATGATCTGGACGTAAGATGTTCCAAAAAACATGGAGATCCATGAAAGCAGAATAAGCGTCAGGAACAGGCGATGGTGCAGGACAAATTTCACCCCCTCTTTAAATTCATGCCATGGAGCATCATTAGCATGATTATCCTGCCTGACTTCAAGTGTTAACAGCACTGTCATCATGCAGAAGAAGCCAATTCCGCATATGAAAAAGATCAGGGAGGTATCGGTAATTGAAATCAGGAAACCGCCTATGGCAGGCAGGATCATTCGTGATCCCTGCCAAAGAATGGAATTAAGGGAGACCGCGCTCATCATCTGTTTTTTTTCTATTAATGCGGGAAAAATAGATGAACGGGCCGGAAAATCAAAACCCTGCACAAGTCCAAGCAGGCTTGAGATCAGCAGCACGTGCCAGACCCTGACCAGCTCAGACGCATCAAGAACTCCCAGTACCAGAAGCAGCACCGCTGAAATCCCAGATGTTAAAATCAGAACAGAGCGACGGTTGATACGATCTGCGACAAGACCACCAATCAGCGTCGCAAAAATGGTAGGCACAGCAGTTGCCGCACCGAGGAATCCCAGGTCGAGTGCTGACCCGCTTAGCTCAAAAACAAGCCAGGCCTTGCTGATAAAGTACAGTTGTGTACTGCCTACTGAGGCAATGGAACCCAGCCAGAAACGACGGTAAGGGGCTGAGGAAAGCGCATCAAAGCGCATGCTGAATTAAATGAAAAATCCTAGACATAGTAAAATGATTAGAAAGATTGAATAGTATACTGTAAAAACTGGAATATAAACCCCGGATGATCAGGGCCGTTTATTAGATGTGTTTTTAAAACATCCTGCTCTGTAATGAAGATGCAGACAGATTCGGCGATTATTGGGAAATAAAAATTTCTCCCAAAGAGTTTTGTTTTCTAATGATCAGTTTCCCAATTGACAAAATATGATAATAAGACTCGTTGATATAGACTGGTGAATAACGGTTCCTTATCTCTGGATAGAGGACTTTCGAAATTTCTGCTGAATCACTTTAAGGGGATTAACCAAAAATTATTCTAAAAAATGGTTTTAAAATGAATTATAATCCACCTGGCTGGTTGTAAGCTCTGCATCTGATCAACTTAGATATTCCTGTTAATAATGAACCTGCTGACTTTAACTCCTGCAGCTTAATTTCCCAATCCTGTACCCTCCGATATTATCCTCAAACAACATTTCATTGAAAAACCTGTGCGCAATTCTAAAGCAATTACAGTAATTTTGCTATTAATCCAAAGTTTGCTTATTACTGACGGGGTTTTAGGAATTGAACGCAGGAAAAAGCAGGTTAGTGATGAAATTTCCTATTTCATTTACCCTTTAATTTATCAGGTCCCAGGATTAGGGGCAGGAAATGGGGCAGGTGCTACAGTAGTTAATCTTATCGGAGACGGGTCAACTTTGAGCTTGTTAAGAATTAAAGGGGAAATTGAGGTTGATAGCATTGTTGCTTCTGATATTCCTTTATTCACTCAGCATCTTACTCTTTCTGCTGCCTATGCAGACGGTAAAAAGGGAGGATTTGCTTTTTATGACAGAGGCCCCGAATCTCCGGAAGAACCGGAATTCACTTTGAAATTTAAACACAGCTGGGCACGTGCTGCTGATCTTGGACTGAATTTTTTTGACAGACAGCTGGAATTCTATTATGGAGGTGCCTTTGCTTTTCCGGAAATTGACCTGGAAAGAAGCGACCTTGCAGACTTCGACGACTGGGAAAACATGTCGCCGGCCGAACAGGAGGATAGTATTGCAGATTTCATTAAAAATTTTTTGCTATACATTGATCTGGTAAATATCTTTGTCACCAGGCAAGGGCTCAAGATTGATTTGACAGATGACCGAATAGACCCCAGGGACGGATATCGATTTCAATATGAAAAATATGGATTTGAAGGGGAGGGACTCAAAAATTTCGATGTCGAAGATCACTCATTGACTGCCTATTATCCAAATGAGGATCTAAGCTCAGTATTAGTCGCCAATGTATTTTTTTCCAAATCAAATGTAAAAAAACGTTTAAGTATTTTTGGAGATGCCGATGTAGAAGATACTGAAAAGGCAGTTGCAGAATGTATTGAGGAATCAAAAAAAGAGGAAAGGGATTCTTCAGTTTCAATAGAAACATCTTGCAGAGGATTTGTCAGGGGAGTACAGGACTTTAATTTGGAAGGTAATAATTCAAACGCAACATCCCTTGGGGGGCCAAATCGATTAAGAAGCTATCCAATATCCAGATTTTATGACAAATACTCATTTTTTGCCGGACTTGAATATCGAACATACTATTTAGAGAGCTCAACTCCTTTTGATTATTTTTTTGAAAAAGGTGTGTTTGAAGCAGTTCAATCAGCTGTTTTTTATGAAATTGGCCAAGTCTCTCCGACTAATAATTCTGCATTATACAGCAATTTCAAGTATTCAACTGGTATAGGACTTCGTCTTGTATTTTCATCAGTAGTTATACGTGCAGATTATGCCACAGGAAAAGAGGGGCAGGAAACCACAGTCTTCATTGGTTATGGATTTTAGTTCCATTTTTCCAACTGACGAAAAAACTGACCAAGCTGAATAATTATATCCTGATTTTAAAAGGAGTTTATAAGTTTAACAATTCCGGTCTCTATCCTGAATTTGACAGGATAATTTTAATTACTGATTGATTATAGAGCAGCAGGAAACTATAGGATGCTTTTAAACCTGTCAGCCCTGAATTTTTGCCTCAGGACAGGTAATTTCGTCCCAAAAAGCAGAATTGATTGAGGGAAGGGTAAACAGCATTTTAACAATTACGGAAATGGGAAAGCTTTCAATATCCCCTACAGCCAAAACGTATTGACCAGTGTTAGTTTGGTTATAAACACGAATGTA
>CAJXDX010000157.1 GCA_913052275.1 uncultured Pseudomonadota bacterium
ATATGATCTGCTTTCCTGCTTTTGTAGTTTGTGAAAAAAACAAATCCTTTTTTATCAAATAACTTCAGAAGAACAGTTCTCAATGTCGGCTCGCCAATATTATTGACTGTTGCCAAGCTCATGGCAGTCGGAATAGGCTCCGCTTTTTTTGCCTCTTCAAACCAGGATTCAAACTGAATAATTGGATCAGCATTTAAATCCTCTTTGTCCAGGCCCATGTTCTTATAGCCCTGACGTATGAATGTCAAGTCCATCAGTCCATTTTGCTAAATTCTTACTTTTCAGGCATCGTTATGCGAGAGTAAGAATCACCAATGCAGTCACAATAATGTTTACCAAAGAAAGAGGTAAAAGCTTTTTCCAGCCCAGCCCCATGGTCTGGTCGAAGCGAAATTTTGGTATTGTCCATCGTAACTGAATTTGGAACCAGCAAAAAACAACCGTGAAAAAAGTAAATTTTAATATTTGCAGTACAGTCACCAGCCACTGAGGTGCGCTTTCCCAAAGGTGAAGCCATGGCACATGATACCCACCAAAAAATAATGTGGTCATCAATGCTGCAACTCCCACCAGCGAAATATATTCCGCAAGCATGAAAGCTGACCAGCGCATACCTGAATATTCAAGAAAATAACCTGCGACAATTTCAGACTCGCCTTCAGGAGCATCAAAAGGAGCACGTTTGGTTTCAGCAACCAGTGCAGTGAAAAAGAGTATAAATCCAAGTGGCTGTGTAAAAATTCCCCACATGGGAATAAGGTTTCCGAACCAGTATTCGTTTTGTCCGTTGACGATGCCGCTTACACGAGTCGTTCCGTAAACCATAAAAATACCCATCAAAGCCAGTCCCATGAAGACTTCGTATGAAATCATTTGTGCAGAGGCCCGTGTTCCACCAAGCAGGGCAAACTTGCTGTTTGAGCTTGTACCCGCAAGAACTGCTCCGTATACATTTAGTGATGTTATTGCGAAAATGAAGAGTAACCCTGGGTTTACATCAGTGACCTGAAAAGTAAAATCCCCGATCGGACCGGCAATAGGAATTATGGCAAAAGTCGCAACTGCCGCAATCAATCCAAAAAAAGGTGCGATCAAATACAGAAAACCGTTTGCTCCTTTTGGTATAGTATCTTCCTTGAAAATTGACTTCAGACCATCCGCGGCCAGATGCAGTACTCCGTGTCCTGTAAATTTGCCAATGTTTGCACGGTTCGGTCCGACTCGGTCTTGAATCATTGCGCTCCATTTACGCTCCATCAAAGTCAACACAGTTCCAAGCGGCATGGCAAACAGCAAAATAATTACCGCAATCTTTATACAGGCCAAAACGGTGGGAGTCATTATTATTTCAAGTAAAAAATCCATTTTTTTATTTAGTAATATTCTTTTGAGCTTAACGGTCCAACTCTCCGCCAATCATATTGACTGAACCAAAAATAGGCACTATGTCAGCCACATAATGTCCTACTGTCATTAGCGGCATTGCTTGAACAAAATTAAAACATGGAGGACGCATCCGTACTCTAACAGGATCACCGCTGCCATCTGAAACCAGATAAAAACCCATTTCACCATTGCCTCCTTCTGTAGGCATGTATATTTCTCCAGCAGGAGGATGGTGGCCTTCCATAACCATCTTAAAATGATCGATTAAACCTTCTATGTTACCGTAGACGTCTTTTTTATCCGGATAGTGCAACATCCTTTCATCAGTCATGAATGGTCCTTCCGGCATTTTGTCTGCTGCCTGCTTAATGATGCTCGTGCTTTGACGTATTTCTTCCATACGAACTAAAAATCGATCAAAACAATCACCTGTGCTTCCTACAGGAATTTCAAAATCCAGTTCATCATAGACAGAATACGCATCGGCTCGCCTTACATCAAATGGTATACCGCAAGCCCGCAGCATAGGTCCGGAAAAACCATAGGACAGTGCGTCTTCCTTCGAGATAGTTCCGACATCTTTGACTCTGTCTATAAAAATTTTGTTTCGTGTGAGCAGTTTGTCACACTCCTCCATTATCCCTTCCAGCTTGGACAGGCGGTCTGCCAGATCACTTAAAAATCCATCTGGAAGGTCCATGGAATTGCCCCCGAAGCGTGTCCAGTTTGTAGTCAGCCGGGCACCGGTCATTTCCTCAACCAGTTCATAAAGATACTCACGGGCCTTGATGAACCAAAGAAAAAAGGTAAATGCTCCAATCTCCATAGCAGCGGCACCAAGGCAGGTAAGGTGGTCAGTTATCCGAGAAATTTCACCCATGATAACTCTTGTGAATTCGGCGCGTCGAGGAGCTTCAATACCATACAGTTTTTCCACTGCCATCGAATAACCGATATTGCACAGCAATGGGGAGACGTAATTCAACCTGTCCGTGTAAGGTATGACCTGAATCCATTTTGAATTTTCTGATTCTTTTTCAAAACCTCGATGAAGGTATCCAATTTCCGGCTCCATTCCTACGATCAATTCTCCATCCAATTGAGTGGTTAATCTGACAATGCCATGCATTGCCGGGTGCGCAGGCCCAATCTCAATTGTCATTACAGAGGCAGAAAAATCTGCACCTGATTTACTGGTTGCCATTCGGGCCTGAAGTGCGGTCATATCAGTCACAATTCTCTCCCATATGTGTGGCGTTCCTCTATTTCTTTGAGTTCCATTAAAGGTTGCTGCTTGTCTATCGGATAGTCTTTGCGCAGAGGATGTCCTTCAAATTCTTCATACATCAAAATACGCCTCAAATCAGGGTGTCCCTCGAAAATGATCCCGAACATATCAAAGCACTCACGCTCATACCAATCTGCTGATTTCCATATGGGGCTGATTGAGGCTATCCTGCAGTCATCTTCTTCCAAAGGAACCTTGAGTCGAATGCGACTGGCATGTGTCAGAGACTTGAAATGATAAACCATTTCAAACCGGGGCTTCATATTCATTTCAAGGCCATCTACTGCGGTAATGTCAAGCATGATTTCAAAAGCACAGCGCGAATCATCACGCAAAAATCGACAAACTGAATCCAGAGAATCCCTTTCTATTACAACAGTTTCATCTGACCGATGAGCATGAAAATCCAGCACATCGTTTGGAAATTTCTGCTTAAGCAAGGCAGTCAGTTTTCCAGCTTCCCGGTCTGCGTTCATTTCATCAGATTTAATACTTTCACTCATTTTTTATTCAGGACATTGATATAAAAAAAGACAATTATTTTTTTTCTTTAAGTTCGGACTTTTTTTTCTGCATTTCAGGTGAATCATAACCAATATGGGGACTGGTATTGACATAATCTTTTGAATATGTAAATCCAGGTTTACTTATACGGTTACTTTTGGGATTTTGCACATTCTCAAAGACTTCTTTTTTGGAAATTTCAAAATATCGATTAAGTTGGTCTACCTTTTGATCTTTATGTCTGATTGCAGAAGGAGCAATACCGTTGGGCTTTGGACCTTCTTTCTGAATATTGTTCTGCAGTTCAATGAGCCCGTCAAGCACTGCTTCAGGACGAGGGGGACAACCTGCAATATAAAGGTCTACAGGAATTAAACGGTCAATTCCCTGAAGAACAGAATAATTTTGATAGAACCCTCCAGTTGAAGCACATGCTCCAAAAGCAATTACCCATTTGGGGTCTGCCATCTGATCAAAAATTGTCTTTAAAATCGGGGACATTTTGTGAGTAATCGTACCAACAACCCACAGTACATCTGCCTGGCGTGGAGAGAAACGCGGAATTTCTGCACCAAAACGGGAAATGTCGTAATGCGAGCAGGCTGCTGCCATGTATTCCATTCCACAGCATGCCGTTACAAACGGGTACTGGAAAAGTGAAAATTTTCTGGACCAGTTTACTACACTGTCAAATGATGTTGTTATAAAACCGTCATAATCTGTATCCATTTTGTTCCTTGTTAATTTAAAGTTGGCCTGTTGTTGATTCCCTTGCAGCTAGAAACTCAAACTTAAAAAAAGCAAATAATGATTTCATGCATCTGGGAAATTTATTTAAGGTTGTTTTCATTCCCACTCTAATGCCCCTTTTTTCCAATCATATGCAAGACCTAGAATCAGAATCCCCAAAAACACTGAACTGGCAGTAAAGCCAAACCATCCCAACTCACGTATCTGCACGGCCCATGGATATAGGAAAACAACTTCAACGTCAAAAATCAAAAAAACCAGTGCTGTCATGTAAAACTTTACATCATAACGATGTCCTTCCATACCGTCTCTCAGGAAACCCGATTCGAACGGTATTTCCTTTACTTCTCCTCTCAATTTAGGCCCCAAAAAAAGGCCTATGCAGCAGAATACAGCTGCCAGGATAATACCCAGAACTATCATAATCAAAATAGGCAGGTAACCAGACGCAATTGACATT
>CAJXDX010000158.1 GCA_913052275.1 uncultured Pseudomonadota bacterium
GCCTCACTGGAAATTTTTCTCCTGGTCCTGTTTTTCCAGCATAATGAACAAAATTCTGGATCTGATGCCTCCCGTCCTGGTGGGATGGGTGATAGATTCAGTAAGACGGGAGCCTCCGGAATGGATTTCAATTATTCTTGGAACAGATGAACCATGGAACCTTGCCGTATTTCTGGCAGTACTCGGAGTTGTTATTTTTGTTTTCGAAAGTCTTTTCCAATGGGCATTTCAGCATGGTTTTATGAGCCTAGCGCAAACCGTACAGCACAAATTGCGTACTGATACCTATAATCACCTGCAGACACGTGAAATTGAATTTTTTGAAAACCATCGTATGGGGGAGACCATGGCAATGCTCAACGATGATGTAAACCAGATTGAGCGTTTTCTCAATATTGGATTTAACGAAATCCTTCAGTTGTTTGTGCTTTTTATCTTTGCCGGCGTTGTGATGTTTGGAATTTCATGGGAGCTTGCACTTGTGGGGCTGCTGCCTCTCCCTGTAGTTCTTTGGGGAAGCCTGTTTTACCAGAATCTTATTTCTCCACGCTACAGAAAAGTACGTGAAGCAGTGGGTGCTTTGAGCAGTCGCCTAGAAAATAATATTGCCGGAATATTCGTAATAAAAAGTTTTACCGCGGAAAAATTTGAGTCCGAACGCGTAGCAGAAGCTTCAAGGGAATATCAACAGGCAAATTTTCAGGCAATAAAGCTCAGTGCGGTTTATGTCCCTTTAATTCGCATGTCCATTGCTTTGGGCTTCGGCGGAGTTCTTCTGCTGGGCAGTTACTGGGTACTTGAAGATAGAGGTATTATAACTGTGGGAGAACTTGTCTTTTTTTCAATGATGATTCAGCGTCTTCTCTGGCCTTTAACAAGAATGGGGGTCACGCTGGATGAATATGAACGCGCAAAGGCCAGTGCCCGCAGAACATTCGGAATTCTGGAAGCTCCCAGCAAAATAGTAAGTCCAGCAGTTTCTAAATCACTCCCAAGGCCGGTTCAAGGCAGAATTGAAATGATAAATGTCAGTTTTAACTATCGGCGCGGGGGAGAAGTTCTTAAGGGGCTTAATTTGAGTGTAGAACAGGGAGAAATGATTGGAATTGCCGGAGTTACTGGTGCAGGTAAATCAACATTGATTAAGCTGCTGCTTAGATTTTATGATCCCACGGCGGGACAGGTAATGCTTGATGGGATTGATTTGAGAGAACTGAAATTAAGTGAGATTCGTAAACAAATTTCACTGGTAAGCCAGGATGTTTATCTTTTTCACGGTACGATCGGGGAAAATATTGCTTACGGAACTGATGATCAGGATTTCCAGAAAATAGAAGAAGCATCACGCTCGGCTCAACTGCATGAATTTGTACAGACTCTCACGGATGGTTATCAGACTATTGTAGGAGAAAGGGGCATTCGGCTGTCAGGCGGCCAGCGTCAGAGACTAAGCATCGCACGAGCAATACTCAAGAACTCACCTGTTATGATATTTGATGAGGCCACAAGTTCAGTGGATACTGAAACAGAGCGCGAAATACAGGCCAATCTAGCCAGCATTACTCAAGGTAAAACTGCGCTGGTTATCGCACACAGACTTTCTACTATTAGGCATGCGGACCGCATTCTTGTGATACGTGACGGAAAGGTCGCTGAAGAAGGGCATCACGATGATCTTGTGCTGCTTAATGGTACATATGCGGATTTATGGCATATACAGTCAGGAGACTTCGGAATACATTCTGACACATACAGAATTTCCGCTTAATAATCCCTTCGCCTGTAATTTAATCGAAATAGCATTTACAAAATAGATTTAATCCTCTTTAAAACACACTTGTATAAATATTTGTATTATGTTACTGTTCACCTTTATTTGACTGGAACCACCATTTCAACAGGTGTTGTACCACCTGAACAATTATTGACAAGTTCAGGTTTAATATTTTCATTTCTATCAGGAGCTGGTTATGAGTTACAGGATTACAGATGTGAATTTTGATCCAAGCAAAAATGATGAGTTTTATGCTTATGCTGACAGTCTAAGAGACCAACTTAAGGCTGTAAATGGACTTAAATTTGTGCATGTAATAGATGTAGATGAAGGTCAATCTGTGATAATTGCACGTTATGACAGCGAGGAAAGCGCAGTTGCTGCAAATGAAACAATACAGGGTATTTTAGCAGGAATGGGCCAGTTCATGACTGCACCGCCGAATCGAAGAGGTGGACCAATAACCTGGGAAATGTGAACTGGAAGTCAGGGGGGTAAAGTCTTTCAGTGAGAGTGACGCGGAATTGTTTGCCGGATTTTTTTGTATTTTTCTGCAAGTTCAATGATGCCGCCTCCGGATAACTGCCCCACTGTGTTTCGATAGATTTCCTGCCAGGGAGTCTGATTTTCAGTTTTCTGCAATTGTAATAAGTCACTGCGTTTCTGCAGTTCTGTTTCATTAAGCAGAACATCAATTGTGCATTGATTGAGGTTAATTCTCAGCACGTCGCCAGTCTGCAGCAAAGCCAGGCCGCCCCCTATCGCAGATTCCGGAGAAACATTAAGTATAGATGGACTTCCGGAGGTTCCGCTCTGGCGTCCGTCTCCGAGGGTCGGTAATTCAAGAATACCTTTGCGGATCAGGCTGTCAGGAGGTTGCATGTTAACCACCTCTGCAGATCCAGGATAGCCTATAGGTCCGCATCCGCGTATCACAAGTATACAGTCCACGTCGATATTCAGTTCCGGATTGTTAATGCGTTCATGATAGTCTTCCGGACCTTCAAACACTATTGCCCTGACTTCAAACTCATTATTGCTGCCTGGTCTGGAAAGGTACTGGGTGCGAAAGTTTTCGCTGATTACGGACGTTTTCATTACCGCCGCCTCACAGATATTTCCCTTGAGTATGATAAAGCCGGCGTTTTCAAGAATTGGATTATCACAGGTACGAATTACATCTGTATCCATAATTGATGATTGGGCATAATTTTCAGCTATTGTTTTTCCATTAGCAGTAATGGCGGTATCATTCAGTTTACCTGCAGCAAGCAGTGAGTTCATTACTGCCGGCACTCCTCCAGCGCGGTAAAAATCTTCACCAAGATACTTGCCGCTTGGCTGCATGTTTACCAGTAGAGGTATTTCAAAACCAATCTTCTGCCAGTCCTCAATCCTGAGTTCCACACCAACATGCCTGGCAATGGCATTGATATGAATGGGTGCGTTTGTTGAACCTCCCAGTGCTGAATTCAGAACTACGGCATTTTCAAAAGATTCTCGGGTCATTATCCTGGTCGGAGTCTGGTCTTCCTTAACCATCTCCACAATACGCAGTCCGGTCAGGTAAGCCATTTCTGCCCTTTCACTGAGCGTTGCGGGAATGGACGCGCAGCCGGGCAGTGACATACCAAGACCTTCGGTCAGGGAATTCATGGTTGTGGCTGTACCCATAGTGTTGCAGTAGCCGGGAGACGTGGTGGTATCAACAACCAGATTAATGAATTCATCCTCATCGATTTCACCTGCAGCCAGCAGTTGCCTTGCTTTCCAGACTATGGTGCCGGAACCCCACCGTTCCCCTTTCCAGTAGCCGTTCATCATTGGACCTGAAGAAAGACAGATTGAAGGGATGTCCACGGTTGCTGCTGCCATCAGCAGGGCAGGGGTTGTCTTGTCACAGCCTATGGTCAGTACCACCCCATCCAGCGGATAGCCAAAGAGTATCTCAACCAGGCTGAGGTACTGAAGATTCCTGTCAAGTGCAGCTGTAGGGCGTTTACCGCTTTCCTGAACGGGATGGACAGGGAACTCGATCGCGATCCCCCCAGCTTCACGGATACCTTCACGCACACGCTGGGCAAGGTTAACATGAACCCTGTTACAGGGGACAAGGTCGCTGCCTGTCTGCGCTATTCCTATGATTGGTTTCCCGGAGCGAAGTTCATCCGCCTTGATGCCGAAATTTGTGTAACGCTCAACGTGAAGAGCTGTGGCACTTGGATCCCCAGGAATGTCAAACCATTCACGGCTTCTCAATCTTGATGTTTTTTTTGCTGCCATGGTCTCTAAAATTGTGAAATGAATCTTGCCTGAGGAATGAGCAATAGTTTTGTAATGAAGGGATTAAAAATTAGATAAAAATTAGCTGTAAAATCAGTATGTAGAGCGGCCGCCACTAAGGTCAAAGACACCACCTGTAGTGAAAGAATTCTCTTCAGAACAAAGCCAGGCTACCATTGAAGCAGCTTCCTCCACCTTCAAAAATCTGTTGCGCGGGATTTTGCTGAGCATGTACTGAATATGATCTTCACTGATCTGGTCAAAGATTCTTGTTTTGGCAGCAGCTGGTGTAATGCAGTTGACTGCAATATCATAACCGG
>CAJXDX010000159.1 GCA_913052275.1 uncultured Pseudomonadota bacterium
TCCAGCAAAGCCTGTGTTGGATGCTGATCCTTGCCGCTTCCGCCATTCAATATGGGCACACTTCGGCCGGTATTATCCAGCAAATAAGCCATATACTCACAAAATCCCGGTTTTGGGTCACGCATAATAATTAGGTCAAAATAGCTGCTGAAAACCCTGACCCCATCCTCTTGGCTTTCCCCTTTATATTCAGAAGATAATGAAGGATCCCGTACCTCACCGGTGTCCATACCAACCATTTGGCAGGCGGTTAGAAAAGAAAGAAATGTTCTTGTGGATGGTTGAGTAAAATAAAGCATTGCCTTTTTATGGCCCAATAACGATTTTAAAAATTCAATTCCGTTTGTCTTACGTGTCATTTCTTTCACACGATCTGCAATGTCAAATAATTCTTCCAGCAGCTGTATTGAAAATTGGTGCGACAGCATCACATGCTTCAAGCGCCCATCTTTCTGATAATGATTCATGCGAGTCTCTGCTGGCTGTGAGAAGTACTCTTCGTAGGACTTTAGTGAGAATTTCATAAGATGTTTTTGTTGGATTGTGATTGGAAGATATGTTGTTCCAGCCTAAAATTGCAAACCGCAACTGTCCAGTGTGAAATTACACTGAACATAATTTAACCTTTCAAAAAACTTTTATTTATTTGCAGTTAAAGTGAAAGGTTCTTATTGGGTGGGAGAAAATAATGGTATAATAAAAAGGGATCGTGCCCCCCTAAGGGACACGATGAAAACTGTATTTACTTGAGTTCTACGCTTGCACCAGCTTCTTCAAGTTTTTTCTTGACTTCTTCCGCTTCTTCCTTGGAAACACCTTCCTTAATTGCTTTAGGAGCAGATTCAACCGCTTCTTTTGCTTCTTTAAGTCCCAATCCTGTGATCCCTCGGACTTCTTTAATAACATTGATTTTTTTCTCACCAATACTGGTCAGAATCACATCAAACTCGGTTTTTTCTTCAGCTGGTGCTGCCGCGTCCCCGCTTCCTGCAACAACAGGCGCTGCAACTGCTGCTGCGGCTGCGCTGACACCAAATTTATCTTCCATTTCTTTGACCAGCTCGGACATTTCCAGTACGGACATGTTGGAGATGAATTCAATTACTTGGTCTTTTGTAATATTTGCCATTTTTCCTCAAATGAATGTTAATGTTTTCCTCCTTTATTTGCATGTGAAGGAAGGTTGTTAGCCCGGATTAAGATTTGCTATCCCGGATTGCAGCCAAAGTGCGAACAAATTTCACCGGGACTGCGTTAAGTGTTCGAACAAATTGAGTTGCTGGAGCCTGAAGCAAAAACAACAACTTCACTATCAGTTCTTCTCTGGATGGTAATTTGGATAACGCCTCCACTTGACTGGAATCAAGAATACTCGTTTTTCTATCACCAACAAGAATACCAGCAAGAATTTTTAAGTTATTGATATTAGCTGCCTGCTCCGACAAAACTTTAGCCTGTTCTACAGGATCGCCGTCACTATACACAATCGCACGTGTTTTAGTAAATTGATCTGCAAGTTCAGCAAACGGCGTATCATTGGATGCGATGCGTGCTAACGAGTTCTTTATAACTTTCATTGTGGATGAAGAGCCATTCAACTTCTTTCGAAGTTCCACAATCTGGTTTGCCTCAATACCACTATAATCAATCAGCACCCCGGCAGTCATATTATTAAAGATTGAGTTAAGCTCCTTTACCTGAGCTTCTTTTTGTATTCTATCCAAGTTTCCTTTCAGTTTTTGTCAGATTGAAGCAATCTGGTTTCAGTTTAATCAGGTAATCTCAGATTCTATATACCTGCGTAAAGACAGATAATAAAAAATTCTCTTAGAATACCGAAACAAATCATTAAAATAATCAGCAAGACAGTGGAAGGAACACAGTATCAGATGCGGTGTTTCTTAAGGAAGCGTTGTCTCGGCAGGGATTGAATTAAGCCGGGTGGCCCCTACTGTCTCAGACTATTAAATAAAATAATAATTTAACAGCTATGCTGTTAACGGATCCACCTTAATTCCTGGACCCATTGTAGAACTTACACAAAAGTTCTTCAAATAAATCCCCTTTGATGAGGATGGTTTTAATCTTTTTACCGTATCAACCAGAGCACTTACATTTTCACAAAGCTTATCCGTGTCAAAAGAAATCCTTCCAACTGCTGCTTGGAGATTCCCCTGTTTATCAGCACGAAATTCAACTTGACCGGCTTTGACATTCTTGATGGCAGACTCAACTTCAAAAGTTACAGTACCTGTTTTGGGATTGGGCATAAGTCCCCTTGGACCAAGAATTTTACCTATCTTGCCCACAACTGCCATCATATCAGGAGTTGCAATTACGCGATCAAATTCAAGCCAGCCATCCTGAATTTTTTTTGCATAATCCTCACCCCCTACATGGTCAGCTCCAGCTTCCTGAGCTGCGATTGCTTTGTCACCTTTGGCAAAAACAAGCACACGTATTTCTTTCCCCAGACCATTAGGCATCAAACATGTGCCTCTAACCATTTGATCTGCTTTACGAGTGTCAACTCCAAGACGCAATGCGACTTCCACACTCTCATCAAATTTGGTGGCTTTGATTTCTTTCAGCAAATTGATAGCCTCAGTCAAATCATAAACCTTTTCATGTTCAACTTTTTCTTGAATTATCTTTGATCTTTTGCATTTTTTTCTCATGTTTCCCTTGTCAATACACCCATGCTCCTGGCTGTTCCTGCCACTGACTTTACAGCTGCCTCCAGGTTGTAACAATTTAGATCCGGCATCTTTTTTTTGGCAATTCCTTCAATCTGCTCCCTGGTGAGGGTGCCGACTTTATCAACATTCGGAGTTGATGATCCCTTGTCCAGTTTTAGTGCCTGTTTGATAAGCACAGGTACAGGCGGAGTTTTGGTGATAAAGGTAAATGAACGATCATTAAAAACTGTGATTATGACAGGAATAATGGTGTCCTGCCCCTGTGTTTGTGCATTAAAGGCTTTGCAAAACTCCATTATGTTTACTCCATGCTGACCCAATGCCGGACCAATAGGCGGAGAGGGATTTGCTTTACCAGCAGGAATCTGCAGCTTTATGAATGATGAAATTTCTTTTGCCATATCAAAAATATTATTCTAAAACGTGTTTTACTTTATCAAACTCAACTTCTACTGGAGTTGGACGTCCAAAGATACTAACAAGCACCTTCAATTTTCTACGTTCCTGATTAATTTCATCAATTATTCCACTGAAGTTCCCAAATGATCCTTCTGTGATTGTCACCTTCTGTCCAACTATAAATTCATCCTCAGTTGCTTTTTGCTGAGATCCTTCGCTGATCTGTGAGCGAATTTTTTCAAGTTCAGCATCATCCAGCGGAAGTGGATTCTTTTGTGTTCCACCGATAAAACCTGAAACACGATTAATCTCCATCAACAGGTGCCACAATTCCGGTGTCAGTTCCATCCGCACCAGTACGTATCCCGGAAAATATTTTTGATTTACTTTACGTTTCTGTCCATCTTTGGTACGAACGATATCCTCTGAAGGAATAAAAATTTCATCCACCAGATGTTCTAGTCCTTCAATTTTTAATTTCTCCTTTATTGTCTTTTCAACTCGACCTTCGTAACCCGCATATGCTTGAAGAATGTACCATTTCGCATTAGGATTTTGTGGCTTTTGAGGCTCTACATCTTCGGATGATTCTACCTCTGTTTCTGCATTCTCTATAACAGGGACCTCTGCATTTTGATCACCATTTTCCTGTACTTCATCTTCAGCATTATCTCCTGAGCTTTCTTCCTGCTCCAACGCACTATTGCTCTGCTGATTTTCAGAATTTTCCTCTAATGCATTGATATCATCCGCATTTTCGGCATATTCTTCCAATCCAGTTTCAGCAGCAGTAATCTCTTGTATGTTTTCCTCCTGCTTCTCTAAAGAAGATTCCGTTGATTCCAATGTATCTTTTTGCTCTTCAATAACCATGTTGGTTCCCGTTTTTCTGCCATGTTTTTTATCCGGCAATTACCATTTGCATGATATCTGAAAGCCCTAAATCAGCAATCCCAAGGTAAATGGCCACAGCAAGAGAAACACAGACAACCACTGATGTTGATTTAATGGTAGCCTCACGTGTAGGCCATTGAACACGTTTAAATTCAGCAATAACATCTTTGAAAAACTGTTTTAATCTTCTGAACATAATCAGTAATTTTCAGATTTGAATTTTTTTAATTTGTGTCAAATTTTTTGCTGCTGCCTAAGCTGTTTTGCTAATGTATTTTTATCACTTTGGCAGGGCAGACAGGGGTCGAACCTGCGACCTTCGGTTTTGGAGACCGAT
>CAJXDX010000160.1 GCA_913052275.1 uncultured Pseudomonadota bacterium
ATTTTTTGATCAAGTTTTTTTCCTGTCGTCACTCTAGAGCTCGCAGCCTAAAAAAATCTGATCCTTTTCAAATATATACTTTTTGGTATTAGTACTAGTACCGAAATTACTTTTCATTTAGCACAATTTACTGTAAAATCAAAGCACGTATTTTGAAACAATTTTACAATATCGGTGGTTATTTAGGAATATCTTTATGAGTAAAAAGACAAAGCCAAAAACAGAGGTACATGAATACCAGGCTGAGATGCAGAAGCTTCTCGAAATTCTGGTACATTCTCTTTATACAGAACGTGAAATCTTTCTCCGTGAACTTGTATCCAATGCATCTGATGCCCTGAGCAAGGTCCAGCTGACAACCCTGACAGAAGAAAAGGTACTGGATAAAGACGCAGAACTGCAGATAAAAATTTCCTTTGATGAAAACAAACATAAGCTGGAGATTGAAGACTCAGGCTGCGGCATGACCAAGGAAGAGCTTGTATCAAACCTGGGTACAATTGCAAATTCAGGAACCCTTAAATTTCTGCAGCAGGCACAGGCTGAAAACAAATCTGCAGAAAATCTGATTGGCCAGTTTGGTGTTGGCTTCTATTCAGTATTCATGGTTGCAGAACGTGTAGAATTAACCACAAGATCCTGGCAGGTTGACAGTCAAGCCTGGGAATGGACCTCCTCCGGAGGAGGGCAGTATGAAATAACTCCAGCAAAATACAATCAGCGAGGTACTCGTGTAACAATCTTTCTGAAGGAGGATGCAAAGGAGTTCTGCAGCAAATGGAAACTGGAATCTATCATTAAGAAATACTCAAATTATCTGCCTTTTCCAGTCAAGGTAAATGATCAGACAGTAAATCAGGTAAAAGCGATTTGGACACAATCCAAATCTGATGTGGAAGAAGATCAATATAAAGAGTTCTTCAAGCAGATTTCACATACCCCTCAGGAGCCCTTGCACCATATGCATTTCAGCATTGATGCTCCAATTCAATACTATGCACTTCTGTATTTTCCTGAGTCTGTGGGCAACGAAGTAGTTTACGCTCGTGAAAGCAAGGACATTGCACTATATGCCCAGAAGGTTTTGATCCAATCCGGGAACACTGATTTGCTGCCTTCATATCTGCGTTTCGTGCAGGGTGTTGTGGATTCAGAAGATTTGCCCCTGAATGTGTCAAGGGAAAGCGTCCAGAAGAATGTATTGATCGAAAAAATTAAAAGCAGTCTGACTCTTCGCGTGCTTAAAGAATTGGAGTTTCTGTCCGAACAGAATGTTGAAAAGTACGGAAAATTCTGGCAGCAGTACGGAATACTGCTGAAAGAGGGAATTTCTTCAGACTTTAAGAACAAAAACAGGCTGATGGACTTGCTTCGTTTTAACTCTTCCCTTTCAGAGGATGATTCTCCTGATGTATCCCTGAAGAATTATGTTGAACGGATGAGGGAAGAACAAAAGGAAATATTTTATGTAACTGGGGGTTCTCGTGAGTCGATTCTGCATAACCCCAATCTGGAATACTTCAAAAAACAAGGTCTTGAAGTTCTTTATTTGACTGACCAAATTGATGATTTCATGGTTACTGACATGCGTGAATACGATGGGAAAACTTTAAAAAATATTTCCCAGGGTGATATTGAGGGAATCAGTGACAGTGACATTTCAGTACCTGAATCTTCACTTTCCAAGGAAGAACAAAGTGATATTCTGGCATTTTTCAAGAACCAGCTTAAAGACCGCGTGAGTGACGTTTCTGATTCAAAACGCCTGGTGGACAGTCCCTGTTCATTGGTTACGCCAAAGGATGGTATGACTGTGCAGATGGAAAAGATGATGAAAATGATGGACAGGAAATTCGAGGGAGAAAAACGGAACCTTGAAGTTAACATGGGACATCCGATTATTCAGAATCTTTCTGAAATCCTTCAAAAAGATAAAAAACATCCTTTTCTGAAAGATTCGGTTGAACAGCTGTACGAAAATTCATTGCTGATTGAAGGCCTTCTTGACAATCCCGCGCAGGTTTTGTCTCGTTTTCAGAAATTTATGGAATCGGCCAGTGCCTATGAATTAGAGAAGATTTCCTGATTAAATCAGGAAGAGCAATTCCTTTTTTTCAGAATTATTGTAGAAGAGGGAACCAGTACGATTTTAACAGAAAGCGGGTATGGGGGTTGGTGTCAGTTGCACAAAGTATTGTTTGAAATTTCTTCCTCAATCTTCATGATATTTTCTTCATATTCATCCAGGGCAGTTTCAATCTGTTCAGAGTACCGTCGCAATTCTCTCAGCTGTTTTAGATTTTGTTCGATGGCGCCGTTTTGCAGTTGAATATCTCCAGGATGTCTCACACCTTTTTCCAGCAGCTCTTCACAGTCATTAGTAAGAATTTCCAGATCTTCCTTTATGGAGATTAGAAAAAAAGAGTCTGTGTCGTAATATGATAATGTTATAGCTGAGTTTTCAGGATCTTCCTGGTTGGGTTTACTGTGGTCTTTCATGTATTCAGAAATTTCTTTGAGCAGGGTATTGTAACGTTCTACAAGTTTTTCACAGTCACTTCTGAAAACTTGAACTTCTTTAGGGATTTTTTTTGGAAATGCATCCAGGGACACTCTCAGGTAATGACGTACAATATGTTTCAGAGTGTTAAATAATGTCATCTTTTAAATTTTCATGGATTAATGTTTACAGGTAATTTAACTGCAGCAGAACAAATTGTCAATTGTGTATTAAGCTGCAAAATAATTAATCTTTTTAATAGGGAAAACAAATGGCTTTATCAATGACTGGATTCGGGACTGCAGAAGTTCAATGGGAAACATGGTCCTGTCTTGCAGAAATTCGGTCTGTTAACCATCGGTTTCTTGACATAAATTGTCGACTTCCTTCCTCGTTTCAAAAACTGGAACAGGAGTTAAAAAATCAGATTAAATCAATCTGTTCCCGGGGAAAAATCGACTGCACCATCAGGTTGGAAAAAGATTCCGGAGATGATGACCTGCGTTTAAACACCGAAGAAGCAAAAAATATCCTTAAGCTTTTAAGAGACTTTGAAGATCTTTCAGGCAGGAATGTCAGCATAAACCTGGCAGATTTGTCCGGAGCAAAAATTTTTGCAGAACAACGATCAGAGAAGCCTCCGGAAGAATGTGTGGATATGATCCGTGAATGTCTCTCCAATGCCCTTACAGACTTGCGAAACATGCAGGAGCGTGAAGGGCATGCCATGCTGGATGACATCAAGCAGCGGTTTTCCTCTTGTGCCCGGATTCTGGACACTATTGAAAATCTTTCAAGGGATGAGCCTGAACAATTCAAAAAAAGGCTTGAGCAGCGTATTGCCAGGCTTAATTCAGGAAAGGAGCTGGATCCTGAGCGTCTTGAACAGGAAGTTGCTTTGCTGGCGGACAGACTTGATATCAGTGAAGAAATCATTCGCTTTAAAACTCATCTAAAACAAATGGATAAAATTCTTTCTCAAACTGAACTTGGCAAGAAAGCAGAATTCCTTTTGCAGGAATTGAATCGTGAAGTAAACACCATTTCATCAAAAAGTAATCAGGCAGGCATCAGTCAGGCCTCGGTTGAAATCAAGAGTGAGCTGGAAAAAATCAGGGAACAACTGCAAAATATACAATAACTGTCATGAAAATCACACTTGCAGGAAGTCCAGGCTCAGGCAAATCTACATTAAGAAACATGCTGGCTGAGCATTATGGACTGAAGATTAAAGGTACAGGTGATTTCATGCGTGAATTGTCAAAGAAACATGGATATAGTGATATCACAAAGTTTATCGCGGAGTATGTCTCAGAGCATCCGGAAATGGACCTGCAGGTAGATGAAGAGCAGAGAATCTATGGAGAAGAAAACGACGATTTCGTGCTGGATGCGCACCTTGGGTTTCATTTTGTCCCGGATTCCATAAGAATCTGTCTCAGATGCGATACAGCAGAATCGGCACGCAGAATTCTGGAGGATAAAAAAAGAACCACGGAAGATGCAAAAACTTTCAGTGAAAGTATAGAATCAAGTGTGAAACGCAGAGAAGTAATGCGCAAAAATTACTATAATCTATATCAAGTGGATATTGATGATCCTGACAACTTTGATTTTGTCCTGGATACAACCAGTCTTTCTTACGAAGAAGTTTTTAAAGAGGTGACGTCATTTATTGAGCAGAGAATTTCCAAAAACGAAGTCTGAATTCATTTCACAATCATGAAATAAACTGCCTAAAATTAAACTTTACTTAATGCTTCCACTCCATTCGCACCAGTAGCTCAACTGGATAGAGCAACTGACTTCTAATCAGTAGGTT
>CAJXDX010000161.1 GCA_913052275.1 uncultured Pseudomonadota bacterium
AAGCTGATCAGTGACCTCAATTCCGGGCAAATTAAGCTTCTTATTATAGATGACTCTAATCCGGTATATGCACTTCCCCCGTCTATGGAGTTTTTAAAGGCAATGCAAAAAGCGTTTGTGGTCAGCATAGCTTCCCAGAGAAGTGAGACTACACATGCTGCAAATCTTGTGCTGCCTGCGCTTACTGCATATGAAAGCTGGGGAGATGCCTTCCCCCGTAATGGTGTGCGCAGTATTCAGCAGCCTGTGATGACTGCTGTTAATATGTTTGATGCAAAAGCACGCGAAGATATTTTGTTGAATGCAGTCCAGAAAGTGAACAAAAATGCATTTTCAGGAATAACAAGTTATCTGGATTATTTACAGAATAAATGGAGAAAAATTCAATCTGAAATTGGCAACACAGACAACTTTGAAAATTTCTGGATCAGTGTTCTGGAAAATGGAGGAATTTTTCAAAATCCAGAATTCAGCAGTGTTAAATTAAGCAGAAATGTAACTTCTGCTAAGGTTAATGATCCGGGTATGGCAGGAAAAGACGGACTGACCTTGCTTCCTACCTCCTCAATATTGCATGGTGACGGCAGTGGTGCAAATAAGCCATGGTTACAGGAAGTGCCTAATCCGATAAGCCAGATTGTCTGGGATTCATGGGTGGAGATCAATCCGGATACTGCACAAAAAATGGGAATTAATGACCGTGCCATTGTTGAAGTGCAGACGGCAAATGGTTTAGTCCAGGCTACGGCTTATTACCATTTTGGGATTCATCGAGACGCAATAGCAATACCTATGGGACAGGGACATCAGCATTCCGGAGATGTCGCAGATGGATTCGGAATTAACGTTATGGAACTCCTGCCCAATAAAATGGACAATGCAGGTACCTTAACTTTTGTTGGTACTCAGGCTGAACTTAAGATGGTCAATGAAAAATCCTACACGGTAAACACGGACGGGAATGCACGTCAGCTTGGACGTAACATTGCAGCTGCTACGACCGTTGAAAAGTTGACCAAAGGTGAAGAACATCACGGCAAACATGCTCGACCTTCTGAGTTTTATCCGGATCGTTCTGAAACTGCAGGATACTACAAACCTTATAGATGGGGCATGACAATTGATTTGGATCGTTGCAATGGTTGTTCTGCCTGCGTAGTTGCCTGTTATGCAGAAAATAATCTGCCGGTTGTGGGTAAAATAAGAACTGCCATTGGACGTGAAATGTCATGGATTCGACTGGAGCGTTACATTGAGGGTAAAGGCGATGACTATGAAACACGTTTTACACCCATGCTTTGTCAGCAATGTGGTAATGCCGGATGTGAAACTGTCTGTCCTATTTATGCCACTTACCATAACACGGAAGGTTTGAACGCAATGGTGTACAACCGTTGTGTGGGAACTCGTTACTGCTCAAATAACTGTGCATATAAGGTCAGACGATTTAACTGGTTTGATTATGAATTTCCAGCTCCGCTTGACCAGCAGCTTAACAGTACAATAACTACACGTGAAGTAGGAGTAATGGAAAAATGCACATTCTGTGTGCAGAGGATCAATAATGCGAAACATGATGCCAATAATCTTGGAAGAGATTTGGAAGATGGTGAGGTCATGACTGCTTGCCAACAGACTTGTCCAACAAAAGCTATAACTTTTGGCAATTTAATGGATCCTGAAAGCCAGGTTGCAAAACAAGCATTGAGAAATGATCAGGAGAATCGTGATAGGCAATATGAAGTATTAGCTGAACTTAATTATAAACCTGCGATCACATACCTGAAAAAAGTCAATACTAGAGAGATTGATGATCATGATTCAGGTCATCATGGAAATGATACTGAAAAAAATCATGCATAACCAACTTATGCAAGGTGTAAACGGAGAATAAATGGAAAAAACTTCTGGATACGATCCAACTGCCGGAAAGGTTATAATAGACGAACACTTGGGTCATCCTGGAATCAAGGCAACAACCTTTGATTATGCAGAAATTAATGATGAGATGCTGGCAATGCTGGACAAGCCTCATCCATCATATTATCTGCTTCTGCTGGGGTTTTTGCTGGCATTTGGACTGGGTATACTTAGTTTTGCCATACAGGTAGATGTAGGGATTGGGTACAGTGGCATAAGTCATCCAATTGCCTGGGGTTTTTATATTACTAATTTCGTTTTTTGGATTGGAATTGGACACGCAGGGACTCTTATTTCCGCAGTTTTTTACCTGACCCGTGCACCGTGGCGAACCGCAATTTACCGCAGTGCAGAAGCCATGACTGTATTTGCCGTTTTTACAGCAGGGCTCTTTCCCCTAATTCACATTGGTCGTCCCTGGCTTGCTTTCTGGCTTATCCCCTATCCTAATGAGAGGATGTTATGGGTTAATTTCAAATCTCCGCTTCTTTGGGATGTATTTGCCGTTACAACGTACATGTCTGTTTCTATCATGTTCTTCCTGCTGGGTTTGATTCCTGACATTGCAATTTTACGTGATGAAGCAATTCGCAGAGGTAAAAAACTTAAAGCTTTGATATACACTCCGATGGCTTTAGCCTGGAAAGGTACTAACCATCAGTGGGTGCATTATATGCGTGGTTACCTCATATTTGCAGCTTGTGCGACTCCACTGGTGTTTTCCGTACATTCCATAGTTTCATGGGACTTTGCCATGTCTTCGGTGCCTGGTTGGCACACCACAATTTTTGCCCCATACTTTGTTGCAGGTGCAATCTTTTCAGGACTTGCAATGGTGTTAACCGTTTTGATTCCAATCAGGGCGGTTTTTGGCTTGCAGGATTATATTACAAACCATGTTATCCAAAGTGTTTCCAAGGTTATCATTTTCACTTCGATAATTGTCGGTTATGCATATGCAACAGAATTTTTCATCGGCTACTACAGTGGCAGTCCTTATGAAAGGGCTATTTTTTACTACCGACCCTTTGGGGAAATGACAAGTTGGACCTTACTTGGAGACAATCAATTAAACTTTCCTCAGATAGCATTCTGGTTAATGGTTTTTTGTAACGTAATTGCTCCAATACCATTGTGGCGATGGAAAGTCAGAAACAACCCTCTGGCAGTTTGGATAATTGCTGCTTTGATAAATGTGGGGATGTGGTTTGAACGTTTTAACATCATCGGCAGTTCCCTGCAGCATGAATATGATCCAGCATCCTGGGGAGAATACTGGCCTACAATAGTGGAAACAGGTGTTACCATTGGAAGTTTTGGATTTTTCTTTACTCTGTTTACTATTTTTGTGAAGAGTTTACCGCCAATGGCAATTATGGAACTTAAGGAAGGAACTAAGCCCCCAGTCAAAAATAATGTACATAAGGGTGCTGATGGGTAAATTTACGGGAGTATGGGGAACTTTTGAGTTCCTGGATGAGACCACTGAAACTATAGAACAAGTTCGTAATGAGGGTGTTCAGCCTACAGTGATCAGCCCTTGTCCCCGCCATGAAATTGACCATGCCCTGGGTAATCCAACAACAATACTTCCCTGGATTGCATTGTTTTTTGGAGCATTGGGCTGCTTTATTGGCTACAGTTTTCCTGCCTGGACTGCTTCTGACTGGGTTTTACCGGTAAGCGGGAAACCTATTCTAGCTATACCGCCATACACCATTATTGGATTTGAGTTGACAATTTTGTTTACTACTATCTTTACCTTAGTTAGCATCGCAATGCTTGGCATAATCGATTCATTTCGCTTCCCTATACCAAGGGCCGCCAAAAAATATCCCCGCTTTCAAAGAGATCGTTTCGGTGTAGTGGTCCGCTGTGATGCAGAGAAGCTGGAACAGTTCGAGACAATCATGAAAAACAATGGTGCAGAGGAGGTGCATGTTGAAAAATAATTGCTGCACTTCAAGAATGTCCTTGTTCTTTTGTATTTCTGCATTATTACTGCTGTCAGCAGGTAGTGTTATGGCTATGGAACAGTATCCGTATTTTGATCCGCAAAAAGGATACCAGATCAAAAATGATGCGAGGCCGTGGTTTGACGGAAAGGATTATCCATTTTTTAGTGAAATGTATGATGGAAAGCATCTTAAGCCACAGGAAGAAGGAAGTTACATAAAATTTCCTGAACAATCTGTTCCTGTTAAAATGGTGTTGGGAAAAGTAGTTAAGATTTATGATCCGTTTATTCCAGCAGTTTATGGAGATGGTGCAGGAGTTAAAGGGAATCCCAGGGAGTTTTATCCGAAAAATCCCACTCAGGCAACACCATACTCTTTAAAACGAGGAAAAGTTCTATACAACACTTACTGTGCTGTATGTCATGGTGAAGACGGTCTGTC
>CAJXDX010000162.1 GCA_913052275.1 uncultured Pseudomonadota bacterium
AGTTTCAATCCAAGCTTTGAAGAATGTTCCATTAATGATTCAGGAATTGCTGAACCTCCGAGTAAAATAAGCTTCAGCTTATGTAATGAATTTCTCCCTTTGCCTGTTTTCAATAGACGCTGCAACTGAGTTGGCACCAGTGAAAGATGAGTAATTTGATTTTTCTCTATGTTTTGAATCAATGATTTGTTTTTAGCAGGAATAACAATGGAAGAACCGGAAAGCAGGGATCTGAAAAAGATGGCAAGTCCGCCCACGTGAAACAGCGGCAGTGACATGAGCCATCGGTCACCAGGTTTCAATGGCATTATCTTGTTTGCACCCAGCGCACTGAAAAAGTGGTTTGCCAGGGTATGCACTACTGCTTTTGGAAAACCACTGCTTCCGGAAGTAAAGATAATGGTGCTCCAGGCATCCGGATTCAACAGCGGCATTCCTCTTGTGATTTGGGACTGTGAATTTGTGCGCGTATAATTTTCGGATAAAGTGATATCACATTTCACTTTTCGAAGCAGTTCTTCCTTTTGTCTTGCAGGAAATTTTGGATTCAATGGGACAACTATTGCTTCTCGCATCCAAATGGCCATCATTGCCAGCAGCAGGAATTCTAAATTTTCCGAGCAAAGCCCGATTCGTTTTTGAGGATCAGTACTTAAAGAATTGCTTAAAAGGTAGGCTTCATTAAAAAATTCAGCAAAAGTCCAGCATTGTTTTTCATTTATCAGTAGGGGAAGATCTTTGTACTTATCGTATAACTGATCTAGCAGGTTTTGATTTATTTCAACCATCAGCTCTACCAGCTGCCCTGAGAAATTTTTTTAAGATAATCCTTGTTTGCAACTGGCCACGAGTTCGGGAAAACATAATTCCCCTGTGAAATGGAAAACGGAGGATCTGCCAGGTCATATTGAAAGAATTTTGCACTATCAAGTCCTGCAGGTGTTCTTTTTTTCAGCAGACTCAGGTCTGTAAATGCTATCCAGTTAAGGCCAATTCCGCTTTCCATGCTGCTGCTTATCACTACCTGCATTTTGTGCTTTTCAGCGTGATTGATCCAAAAACAGGTATTTCCCCACCCACCTAAAATCCCTGGTTTCAAAATCAATGAACTTATTCCGGATTTGGGGAGTTCAATAGGATCAGGATTACTCCATAATGTTTCGTCAAGAGCAACCTGCATTCCTGTTTGCTCATAAAGTTTTTCCAGCAGTTTAATATTTCTCAGCGGCTCCTCGCAATATTCAACATTAAAGTCCCGTATTCCCAGTGCAAACTCTGTTGCCTGCTTAAATTCCCATCCACGGTTTGCATCGACACGTAAGGCAATTTGATTTCCAAAAATATTTTTTGCCAGTTCCAACCTGTTTAAATCTTCACGCACTTTAAATTGTCCAACCTTTATTTTTACTGCCTTAAATCCATCACGTTTAATTTGTTCACATTGGTGCCTTAAATCATCTCCGGAACCTGTGGCTAAAGCATTCACGGGAATTTGCTTAAATGCAATATGGTTATCTGCCTTCTCGTTTTCAAGAATGACTTCAGCTGTATAGTGAATCTTCTCCTCTGCATCAAATTTTTTGAATAATGTGCGCCATGCCATTTCAAATCCAAATCGGACTGAGGGAGGTAAAGTTTTGAATAAATCAGGATTTTGTTGAAACGATTTTGTGAGGAATTTTTTGAGTTGAGTTTCTGCCTGTGACAAGGACTCCGGATGCATTAACGGCAGTGGAGAAATTTCACCTTCACCAAAATTTCCAGCCTGGTCGTAAAGGCGCAGAATAAGACCTTTTCTTACCTTCAGTGTCTGACCGAGCATCCTCAACGGTTGTTTTAATGGAAGAGAATAATGGTATAGTTCCCAGCGACAGGAATTCATTATTATCCTATCCACCATCCGATTGAAAACAGGATGCTGTAAAGAATCATCAGCTTGCCTGTAGTGCTTAATGTCTGGTTCAGCTCCCTGCCACTTACTCCGGAAATAATCTGACGAATTGCTGAGTAACCGGGAATAATTATCAGAGCTGAAATACATGCATACCATTTCCCGTTTAACCATGAAGCCAGTAAAACGGGTAGCAGCACTGCGGAAGCAAAAAGTGCAAGGTATTCAGCTCGGGCAAAAGCAGGACCAAAACGCACTGCCAGTGTCAGTTTACCAGCTTTCCTGTCCGTTGGTTCGTCTCGTAAATTGTTGACCGCAAGAAGGGCGGTTGCCAACATTCCGGGGCCTAAACCGGCATAAAAAACAATTTCGGGAACCTCTAATGCCTGCACATAAAAAGTTCCGCATACAGCAACCGGACCGAAAAATATCAGTACAAATAAATCTCCCAGTCCCAGATAACCCAGCGGCCATGGACCGGCTGTGTAGAGTATGCCTGATGCAATGGAAAGCAGCCCGATTAATACAATCGGCCATCCTCCTCGATAAACCAGGTACAAGCCTACCAAAGCCGCAAATCCGAATGTCAGTATAAAATTTCGGAACATCGTTTTCGGTGAAACGTATCCAGCCTGGGTCACCCGCAAGGGGCCCAGACGTTCTTCATTGTCAGCACCCTTGAGATAGTCAAAATAGTCGTTGGCAAAGTTTGTTCCTATTTGAATTAACAGTGCCCCGGCAAGAGCAGCCAGTGCAGCTCCGGCATGCCCCTGGCCTCCCGCATAAGCCATGGTTGTACCGATCATTACAGGCGCAACAGCAGCAGAAAGCGTTTTTGGTCGAACTGCCAAAAACCAAACCCGTAGATGTTGCTTGGGGTTCATGGCTGACGGGTAAATTGACTAAAATCCGGTTTACGTTTTTCCAGGTATGCGTTCCTTCCTTCCTGGCCTTCCTCTGACATATAAAAAAGCATTGTGGCGTTACCTGCCAGTTCCTGAATGCCTGCCTGACCGTCACAATCTGCGTTCATTGCAGATTTCAAACAGCGCAGGGCCATTGGCGAGTTCTTCAGCATTTCTCTTGACCATTGCAGTGTTTCCTCCTCCAGATTTTCCAGGGGAACCACAGAGTTTACAAGTCCCATTTCAAGGGCCTGCTGGGCATTGTACTGGCGGCAGAGAAACCAGATTTCCCTCGCTTTTTTCTGCCCAACTATTCTTGCCAGATAGCATGATCCGTAACCTCCGTCAAATGAACCTACTTTAGGACCTGTCTGGCCAAAGATGGCGTTATCTGCAGCAATAGTCAGATCACACATTACATGCAGAACATGTCCTCCGCCAATAGCATATCCTGCAACCATGGCAACGACAGGTTTGGGGCATGATCTTATTTCCCGCTGAAAATCTAAAACATTAAGTCTTGAATGACCCGTTTCATTGTCCTTATATCCGGAGTCTCCCCGCACCCGCTGATCACCTCCGGAGCAGAAGGCTTTATCACCTTCTCCTGTTAAGATTATTACACCTATATCAGTGTCTTCACGAGAATCTTCCAATGCACTCCGCATTTCACGGACCGTGAGTGGTCGGAATGCGTTTCTAACCTCCGGACGATTGATTGTGATTTTTGCAATTCCTTCTTCTGATTTTACATATTTGATGTCAGTGTAGCTCCCGCATGTTTTCCAGTAATTTTCACTCATTCTGCTCCATTGTTGAAAAATTTGGTTAATTGAGATTAAATTTTCATCCTAGCATACGTCCGAACTCAAGACGATAAAAATCTGGTAGTGATTTTTGCGAACAATATCTATGAAAAGACTTGATTTGATGCATAATAAAGTGTGATAATTCCCTGTTATTTAAAATTCTGTAAAATAATAAATAAAAAATGTTTGCAATTATACGTGCGGATGGCAGGCAGTATCGAGTCGCTAAGGGCGACATCATTCGATTTGATAGAATGAAAGCTGAGCCAGGAGACTCATTTGAAACAAGTCAGGTACTGGCCATTGCTGAAGAGGACAACAAGCTGAAGATAGGCAGTCCAGTGGTGGAAGGTGCAAAAGTAGAAGGCACTGTTCTGCAGCACGGTAAGGACAAAAAAATTATCGTTTTTAAAAGGAAGCGTAGAAAAACCTACCGCAGAAAGTATGGTCATCGTCAAGACCACACTCTGGTTAAAATAGATAAAATCAGTGCGAAGGCTGCTGCGGCTAAAAAGACGGTGCAGAAAAAATCAGTTAAAGAGACTGCTGAAGCTGCAAAAACTACGGCAAAAAAAACTACAACCAAAAAAACTGCAGCAAAAAAACCCGCAGCTAAAAAATCTGTTACAAAGAAAACGA
>CAJXDX010000163.1 GCA_913052275.1 uncultured Pseudomonadota bacterium
TTCTTGACATATTATTAAATTAAGTTAGATTACCTGATCATTCTTCACACTTCAGTGATGATTGTTTATTGTAGTCAATTAAAAAGGAGGCACAGTGAAAAAAATATATCTTAAAAAATTAACTGCATTTGGATTTGCAGGCATACTGAGTTTTTCCCTGGCCGGTTCAGCAGGCGCATTCGAATGCAAGGTCAAGCAGAGCAGCATGGCTAAGCCTTCAGGGTTTCCCAGTCGCGCATTAACCATGATCGTCCCATATGGACCTGCTGGAGGCTCAGGACAGATAGCAGCAGCAATGGCTGAAGCTGTTACCGGTCATACCGGTGTAAGCATTAACCGTGACCACAAACCTGGCGGTTCAGGTACCGTAGGCATGACAGCATATATGGCTGCCCCTGCAGATGGTTACACAGTACTTGAACATATTGATGATGCTTCATCTGCTCACGCCTTGGATTCAAGCAGGCCTAACCCTTCAGTTGACCTGATTCCTCTGGTCATATCACAAGTTACATTTTCTCAGATATATATACGTACAAATGAGACTCGTTATAATGACTGGAAATCATATGCAAAATGGGTTAAAGCTCAGAACGGGAAATCAACCATTGCCAATGTTTCTAAAGAAGGCTCGATGGAGCGTGTAACAATGAAATTCATTACAGAAGCTGCTGGCTTGAAAATACAGCAGATTTCCTTTGACAAGGGTGCACCTCGTTATGGTGCTCTGCTGGGCGGACAGGTTGATGCGCTTTTTGAGCAGCCCGGTGATGTCAGGAAGTTTCTTGACGCAGGCAAATTCAAGCCCATCCTGACAATATTTAATGAAAGTCCATCTGTCTTTGCTGATGTCCCAACACACCGGGACATGGGAATGTCCTTTGAGCCGCTTTTGCGTTTCAGAGGATTTTATGTACACGCAAATGCGCCGGCTAACCGGGTTGAATGGCTTCAATGGGCATTCCAGCGTGCATATTGCCAGGACAGCTATCAGAAATTCAATGAATCCAAATTCATGACTGTGATTGACAGTTACCGTGACACCGCTGGTGCCAGAAAACTAATAAATAACTCCATTGCTCAATACAGAGATGTTTATAAAGCAATGGGTCTGGATGTTAAATAATGTTTTCTTATTTATTTAATTTCTAAAACACCATTTCTAAATAGTGTCCGGTACTTCCCCACCGGACACTTTCCATAATATTTCTCAAGCATTTGGAGATGAGCAAGTTAAAGGTTTCTCATATCGTTGAAACCAGCGTTTGGATAGCCATTATTGCTGTCTTTTTTGCCTTCTCATTTGAATTCGATCAGGAGATCGAAATATATATTTTCGGTGCTACAGGCTGGCCAAGAGTAATTTTGGGCATCCTGCTGCTGGTGGTGCTTGGTAATTTTTTTCACCTATATAAAAAAGGTTCTGAAGAACAGCAGGGTCGTATAGGGATAACAGACGATGATGAGGTTATTTCATATGAAAGTTTTCGCTCTGTACAGAAACTGATAGCAATTTTGCTGCTTCCTTTTATTTATGCATGGTCTCTCAAGCCTGTAGGATTCTATTCGGCCACGCCGATTTTCATCGCATTGGTAATTATGCTTCTTGGAGAAAAGAGAGCAAAGTGGATTTTAGCAAACACATTGTTCATATATTTCCTGATTATTTTACTTTTCATGGTTTTGCTGAACGCCCCTCTGCCGCAGGGCAATGTTTCACCATTCTACGATTTCAGTGCTTTCATGCTTACAATTAACACCAAGCTGCATCAATCCTTTAATTTTTAATCCAAGATAATGATTGATAACTTTATTGCAGGAAGTCTTGCTCTGTTTGGGGACCCATTTTCCATTGGAATCTTTGTCTTTGGTGTTATTGGCGGGATGTTATTTGGCGCTATTCCCGGGGTCAGTATGCTGACTCTTGCTGCCATATTGCTCCCATTTACAGCAAATTTTGACCCGGCTCAAGGTGTTATGCTTTTTGCCGTGATTTACTGCACCGGGACCTATGGAGGTGCAATTACAGCGATTCTGTTCAATATTCCAGGTGCTCCTGAAAATGCTCCTACTGCATTCGATGGATACCCCATGACACGCAACGGTCAATCAGGAAAAGCAGTTGGAGCTGCAGTACTGTGTTCTGCAATTGGAGGGGTAACTTCTGCAGTAGTAATGATGGCAGCCACAGAACCTCTGGCTAACTGGGCAATCTCCAATATAGGTCCCCCTGAGATTTTTGCATTGGTGTTTTTTGGTCTGGCAGTGGCTTCTTCAGTTGGAGGAAGGACCCTCTGGAAAGGCTGGATTTCCGTATTGTGCGGTTTGCTGATAGCTACAATTGGCCAGGACCCCGTGGGAGGAATCAATCGTTATAATTTTGGTTTTGCTGATCTTGCCGCCGGCATTGCATTCGTACCTGCTATTTTAGGATTTTTTGCAGTGTCAGAGATATTTGTACAGGCAGAAAAAAAAGCAATTGGCAAATATGTGGCTCCAGAACTTAGTCTTGATTTTCCTACTATATTAGAACTATGGGTTAATAAAATTGCAGTAGTAAGGTCTATTTTCGTTGGATTTTTTTGCGGTATCCTGCCAGGAATAGGGGCTACTCTTGCGGCATTTATGGGTTATGGAGAAGCAGTACGCTGGTCCAAGAACAAGGAAGAGTTTGGCAAAGGTAAATTGGAAGGTGTAATATCTTCTGAGACTGCAAATAATGCCGCGACTGGAGCTGCCATGATTCCTTTACTTGCACTTGGACTTCCTGGCGGTGCCATGACGGCACTGATGGTTGGTGTATTCCAGATGCATGATCTGGAACCGGGGCCAATGGTGTTCTATAACTCACCTGATCTGATATGGATAGTTTTCGCCGCAATGTTTTACGCAAATTTATCTATTCTCTTCATAGGTTTAATTGAGACTAAGACTATACTTTATCTGCTGAAAATACCTTTTCAGTTTTTGGCACCTATGATTTTGCTGCTTTCAAGTATTGGCTCGTATATAGGAAGAGGTCTGGTGCTGGATGTAATGATTATGTTTGGTGCAGGAATAATTGGATTTTTGCTGAGAAGATCTGGTTATTCGATACCTGGTATTGTACTGGGAATTATATTGGGAAAAATCGGAGAACAGAATTTTGCCCAGGGAATGCAAATGGTGCACTATGACATTGTTGAGTATTTGTCCAGACCAATATGCCTACTTTTGATTGTTGCAGGTTTGCTCACTTTGTTAACAGGCGTATACAAGGCTGTATCATTTTCCATAAAATAATTAGTTCGCAAAAGCAGCAGCAGCAAATTTATATTTGTCAAACCTCTTAAACTGAGTGAAATTAGAACTGATTATCACTGACTATTCAAAAATCTCAAATAGCTCAAAGATACCTTTTTTCGATACAAATTCATTTAGAAAAATTGTGAGGTGCCATAGCAATTAGACTAAAGTACTTCATAGCTGAAAATTCTTTGAATTGATATCAGGAAAACTCATCATCGCAAGCTTACCGGTATCCCTCCTAATTTCTGTTTTCTCAGTAAACAGATAAAATGAATCATATGAAATCTGACCCAGCATTATCAAATAAATCTGCAGTAAAAATGATTTTCTGGACATGTTTTGCTGAGGTGCTTTTAATGCAGGGTATTTTTACATTTTCTTCAATGCTTCCTTTTTTCTTCACTGAATGGCATCTCGACAGTGTTGACGCAGGTTGGATAAGTGGCATTTATTACGGGGCTTACATGGTTTCTGTGATAATTCTTGTAAGTATTACAGACTGGATAGATGCAAAAAAAATATACATTGGGGGAGCTTTGATTACATGCCTGAGTTGTATTGGTTTCGCCTTTTTTGCAGAGGGATACTGGACCGCCATGCTTTTCAGGACCATGGGTGGAATTGGCCTGGCCGGGACATATATGCCAGGGCTCAAAGCTCTGACAGACCGCTTAACAGGTAAATCCAGAGTAAGGGCCACATCCTTTTATACTTCCTCATTTGGTATAGGCAGTGCGCTATCCTTCTTAATCGGAGGTTACACACAGGACTGGTTTTCCTGGGAAACTGCTTTCTGGTTCGCAGGAATGTGTGCATTGCTTGCAATATTGATAGTTTGGATCACTCTGGATAATCGTCCTAATAAGGCTGGATCCCGTTCCGGACTGCGTTCACTGGATTTCAGACCTGTGTTGAGGAGTCCAAGAACAATGGGTTGGATTGC
>CAJXDX010000164.1 GCA_913052275.1 uncultured Pseudomonadota bacterium
GAATCTCCTGCTTTATACTGATCCAGGAAAAGTATATCATATAGAGCAAGTCCCCAATTTGGATGGTTGATTTTTCCATCGTGAGTAAGTCTCCATTTACCAATCCTGGTTAAATAATCTCCAGCCTTCAGGACATCTGAACCTGTTCCATGTGGCAAAACCTGACTTATCAAAATTCCAGATTTATCTTCAGGAATACCAAAGTAATCTGTAATGCTTCCCTGAGGGGGACGCCTCCACCTGAAACCTCGATGTGTTAGGCTTTGGAATTTATCACTTCCTGAACGCTGTAAAAATTCAAGCAGCATTCCTGCGGGCATTGCTTTCGCACCGCTTCTGCCTGAATCGAGAATCATTCCCACAGTTTTATTGTCCTGCAGGACAGGGTATCCGTGCCTGCTTTTTGAGAGACCGCTGATTTTCAATGTTGGTATCCATGCATCACTTTTTTCACGATGTCCCACAGCCATTCGCTCGATTGTACCGGACTCAAAATCCCATTCATCAGGTGATTTAATATTTAATGAGTAAATTGATTTTGATTCATAATTTACAGAAGATTTTACAGGGAAAATTTCTAATGGTTTGAGTTCGTTCCAAAATTTCGCATCATTAATTTCAATCAGTGCCAGATTTGCCGCAAAATCCATCCTCATCAGTTTTGCCTGAAATGGCAGTCGTATATCTTTTCGGGTTGCCTCTATCAAAGTTGCATTAGCAACCAATTCTGCCGTTGTCATCAGGTAAAGTTTTTTACTCTGGAGAGTTTCAGATGATAGGCTTTTTGGTGATTCAGGCAGACTAACAACCAATCCCATGCCAGTTTGGGTTGTTATTTCTCCTTTTTCCCAGGGAATGCGCCAATCATATGATTGCTGATAAGTTTTCAGTAAAACAGCTTGGTTGAACCAGGGTTTTATATCTGGTGGCTCCGCTTTTAATTGAAGCGGTGTAATGAGTATATGAATAAATAGATACAGTACTGCAACGTATAGCAATTTATATTTTTTCAACATCAATAATTCTAATGATTTTTATTAACAATATATGAGCTTTCTTCAATGCCATAACGTTTGAGTATTAAATTATGCTGTTCCAGACTTTCTGTAAAATTCAGCACCAGGGGCAGGCTCCGCCATTTGCTTTCAAAAACAACATGTACAGTTTCACGAGGCATTTTCTTCAACATTTGATCTAAATGAGCCAGCGAATTTACTGGTTCATGGTTTAAACTACTGACAATGAAGTTGTGCAAATTTGTGTAGCCGCTGTTTACGGAAGCAGGCAATACATGCGTGAGGATTACTACCTGTTGACGACGGGTATTCGGACGTTCCACTTCCCTGTACCAGTGTTCATAAGCTAAAGGGGGTAGCAGGTTGCCCGGAGAATGAATGTAATTACGATTTAATGCAATAAAAACTAATCCCCCGAATATAAGGTATTCCGGCCGCTTGTCATAACTATTGCGCATTTCTTCGCCAAAAGGAGGTGCTTTTAATTTAAGTGTCAGGTTTTCAAAATTGCCGTTCCTCCAAACCTGCAATTTAAGAGAATCACCAATTTGACGATTTTCTGCTTCAATGTAAAATGCTACCTGCTGTTCTACATAATTAGCCATACCTGCAGCGTCAATATGCAAATCCTCAATTTTTGTCAGTACATCACCACTTTGAAGAACCCCTTCTGCCGATGAGAAAGGTACAATCCTTTCTACTAAAATCCCTCCAGAGTTTTCCGGAAGACCTAAATATTTTCGGTGGTGTTGATTTATAAGGGAACTGGTTTCAATTCCGATTTCAGGAACTCCATCATAAATTCCATCCTTGATATCAACAAGAAATCGTTTAATTAAGGGAACGGGAATAAAATATCCCACATCGTTCAAACTTAAATTTGACTGGAATGCAACACCTATAGCTTGTCCTGATTGTGTAACAGGTCCTCCGCTGTTTCCGGGATTTATTGCTGAATCAGTCTGAATCAGCAGGTGTGAGTCAATTCCCGGATGGATATAAGTGCCAAACTCAATTCTTGATACCACTCCTTCTGTTCGTGATAACTCATGACCTCCTACAGGATATCCATATGCCCGGACTCTGCTCTGAAGTTCCGGAACTCCTCCTAACTCGAGTGGAGTCAGATTCTTATAAAAATCAGGGTCACGAACTTTCAGCAGGGCCAAATCGGAATCGTGAGCAATTGCAACCACGTCAGCCAAAAAAGGATTTGGACTTGATAATTTATTAACCAAAAGCATCCGTGAGTCACTGACCACATGAGCATTAGTTAAAATAAAGCCTTCATGAATTAGAAATCCACTTCCCTGGTCTTTAGTCGTAGGTTTCATTTTCCATGGTGACTTCCAGTCTGGTCTTTGTTGAAAATTTGTAATTCGGAAAACTGATTGTTCTATGTAATCTGACGCAGCAAATCCATTATTTGCCAAAATGAAGCAAAGGCTTAAAATGGCAATCAAATTTATAACTTTAGATCTATTAATTAAACAATTCACAACAGGACCTTATCTATTAAGCATAATTGCTGGCAATTTTGCCGCTGGTCATTTAAACGAAATTTTATACCAAAAAAACTAAAATTCCTGTTCCTAACACAATACGGTAAATCACGAATACCAGGGTACCGTGCATTCTAAGGAAACGAAGTAAAAATTCAATTGAGAGGTAACCAACAACAAATGCGGCAAAAACCCCCACAATTAGGTTCAGGTAATCACTGCTATTGATACCTGTCTCCAACAGTTCCACTAACTCATAAATACCGCTGCCTAAGATAGCAGGTATGCCGAGTAAAAAAGAAAAACGTGCAGCTTCTTCACGTTTAAGTCCAACGATCAAACCTCCCATAATTGTTGAGCCTGAACGTGAACAACCAGGAATAAGGGCAAGTGCCTGTGTAAGTCCAATCAACTGAATTTGTAGAAATTTCAGTTGACCAATTTGTCGATTGAGCTGTGAGAGCCTTTCCGCTACGTATAAACCAATTGCCAGAATTATCAGTGCAGTACCGATCAGCCAGAGTTCGCGGGCATCTGTTTTTATGATATCTTTAAATCCCAACCCGGCTACAACCACAGGGATTGTTCCGGCAGCAATGCTCCAGGCCAATTTCGAATCGGAAGTTTCAAATAATTTCCTGTTCCATAAACTCACCATTGCCGCCCGCGAAAGTGAGACCACATCATTCCAGAAATAAAACATAACAGCCAACAAGGTGCCAAGTTGAATAACTGCAGAAAATTCTGTCCCGGGGTCTTGCCAGTCGAGCAAATGAGGAATAATTCGTAAATGTGCAGTGCTGCTTATAGGCAAAAATTCGGTCAGTCCCTGAACGATTCCCAGCACAAGGGCCTGAATCCAATCCATAGTTTTTAAATTTTATAAAAAAATTCTAAGGGAGAAAATGTTTGATGATTTTTTTGTACTGGTTTGAGGACAAACACAGGGTAAGCAGTAAAAAAATGAATTTGAATTTGAAGTTATTAATGCTTTTCTTTTTTTTAAAAGAATAGAAATAAAATTACCTACGATTATCCTCAGTAGTTAACAAATAATCAATCTTGGAATTTTGATCAGTTAAATACTTATAAGTTATTGAAATAACATCATATATTATGTATTTCAGAATGGATTAAATTTTTGATTTAACTTCTGATAAACATCTGCAAATAATTTGTATGAAAAACCTTGACTTAGATGATATGTGTGATATGTTCATCTGGCACTGTATTGTTAATATAATTTTGTGAATTGTGATACAGTCAAACGTTCTTTGAGTAATGCTGAACTCCCAATCTATATGGAAAAACGAAATTCTAGTAATTCTTAACTGAAATGGAGTTCCAATAAGGTGTTGCTGGACTAAACAGAGATAATTTGTGATGCTTGTGCTGAAAAATGTTTCACTAACATAGATTTGCACCTGTCAGCACTGATTGTTTATTTACAATGAGAATTTTTTCAAAAATAACTCAAACTCATACGTTTAGATAACCTAAAAAAAGATTATACTATGGCGCAAGATCTGGCAGAAAGTTCAAGCCTAGGTCAGGACTCAGGTCCATCAACAGTTCGAGAGGTTCAAGTTGATGGAAACATTCTATCTTCAGATGGAAAAGGAAAAATAATGTATGATGGAGCTGATGGCTCACATGCTGAAATTTTTCCAGATGGTTTTGCCTCATATGA
>CAJXDX010000165.1 GCA_913052275.1 uncultured Pseudomonadota bacterium
CTTCTTCCGGAACTGATTTCTCAGCATCTTGAACTGATTCTTCTTCCTTTACATCCTCAGCTGCTTTCTTTTTTGCAGATTTCTTTTTCCCTTTCACTGCAGTTTCTTTTTCATTGTCAGCCTTTGAACTTGAGTCTTCTGATACTTCTGCTGCCTCTTTTGCTTCCTTAGAAGAATCGACTGATTTTTCATCCGTTTTTTCTTTTTCGCTTTTGGCAGATGTTTCCCCTTCAGCAGCTTCATTATCAGCAGGATCCGGTGTAGATATAACTTTTGTAATGCTTAGCCCCAATCGTCTTTCATCCAAATCAATCTTGATGACTTTTGCTTGTACTTCAGAGCCTACTGGGTATTTTTCATGTACCTTGTTTTTCGGGATTTTTGAATCAATTTCGGAGATATGAACCAGACCTTCCACTCCATCAAAAACTTCAATAAAAATGCCGAAATCAGTCAGATTAACAACTTTCCCGGTAATTTCAGACCCAAGCGGATTTTTTTCATCTAGATCCTTCCATGGATCATCAGTTAATTGTTTAATTCCCAGAGACAGCCGTTCCTGTTCAACGTCAATGTTCAGCACCTTCACCTCAATTTCATCACCTTTGCTGGCCACCTCAGAAGGCTTACACTCTCTCTGTTTCCATGATATATCAGACACATGCACCAGACCGTCAATTCCTTCATCAAGTCCGACAAAAATACCAAAATCTGTAATGTTCCGTACACTTCCCTTAACGATGCATCCGACAGGATAACGGTCAAGAGCCAGCTTCCACGGATTAGCCTGTACTTCTTTGATTGAGAGTGAAATTCTTTTGCGTTCCACGTCAAGATCCTTGACGACCGCTTCAACCATTTGACCAAGTTCAACAATTTTTGAAGGATGGCGAACTTTTTTGGTCCATGACATTTCAGATACATGTATAAGACCCTCTACACCCGGCTCAATTTCGATGAAGGCCCCGTATTCCGTAAGACTGACAATCTTGCCGTTTACTTTAGTGCCAACAGCATACTTTTCTTCCACGACATCCCAGGGATTCTGTGTTTTCTGTTTAAGACCAAGGGATACTTTTTGGTCTTCCGGAAAATACTTAAGTACTACAACCTCAACCTCATCGCCTATTTCAAACATTTCTGACGGATGAATTATGCGGCCCCACGTCATGTCTGTTATATGAAGTAAACCATCAACTCCTCCCAAATCCACAAAAATACCATAATCAGTGATGTTTTTGACATATCCTGAAATCAAGGCTCCTTCTTTTAGGATTTCCAGTGTTTTAAGTCGCTTTTCATCCCGGTCAATTTCCAGTAATACACGTCGGGAAAGAACAATATTTCCTCGTTTCTGGTTGAACTTTAAAATCTTAAAATCAAATTCTTCTCCAATCAATTTATCAAGATTGCGCACTGGTCTTAAATCTACCTGTGACCCCGGCAGGAAAGCTTTGATTCCAATGTCCACCGAAAGCCCTCCCTTGATTCTGGCTACAATTGTACCTCGTACAATTCCGCCCTCTTCATATATCTCACCAATTTTCTCCCACGTGCGTACCTTCTCTGCTTTAATTTTCGAGAGATAGGTTACGCCGTCTTCGTCCGCCTCAAGAGCCTCAACATAGACTTCCACTTCGTCCCCGATTGCAACCTCAAGTACACCTTGATTATTGTGGAATTCGTTTGACGCAATCAGACAATCAGATTTGAATCCAATGTCAACTGTCACAAAATCATCTGTAATTTCTGTCACCTTTCCAGTAACAATCTCTTCTTCCTGGAAACCCTGCAGACTATTTTCATAGTGTGAATCTAAGTCTTCGTCTTCTTCTAAAAAAACGATAGGATCAGGTTTTGGGGGAGTCTCTTTTGGAGTAGTTTCGGGGGCAGTTGGAGCTGTGTTTTCTTGATCACTCACTTTTTCCTTTAAGATTTTGCAACAGCTGTCTGATAAACAGGCTGGTTAGGGTTACCGGCAGTGCTGAAGATTAGCTTTGATGCACACAGCGGCTATCTTTTGTTGAACTGACAGCAGCAACAATCATCATCACCACACTTGATTTAATACACTTAAACTTGGTTTAGTGTACACAATGAAAGTCTATAGTCTTTCAGACTTTCTGACAAAAAGTCAAAATTATTTTTATTTGATGGCTTACAATGAAAAAAAGCCGCAATTAGAGATGAAATTTATTTATGTAAGAGGAAGGAGGTATATAGAATATACTTCAGTTCAGATAGAGATTTCGCACACGTTGTTCTGCAACATATGCAAGAAGCTTAAAAAAGACTCCATAGGCCAGGGTTATGGCAGTAACCGATAGATGTGGTCCTATGTTAAGAATGGAATGCATGTTCTGTAAAAGCAGTATTGCTTCTATAAAGGTTCCGATTATGCCCATTATCAGGGAAACATCACCCATTACTTTCAGGCATCGTGCAACAGAGCTTGCACCAGAGATGGTAACCTGCTTTGCTCTGCCAAGAGAATATGTCCAGCATCTGCCGAAACTACGCCATGAGGTAGCAGAAATTCCAAATAAAACTGCCACAGGCAAAACCATCAGCAAGGAAGGCAGATCTAAAAAATAAAATCCTTTTGTAAAATCAAAAGTTAAACTTTCAAAATTTAGACTAACTGCCGCAGCAATGATTGCAAGGAAAAAAAGTACGCTGATCCACATCATATAAGCTCCTGATTGATGAGTTGGCTTACTGACCTTTCTGCTGACGCTGTGCCGCAGGGAAGGATCTCTAAGCATTTGATCGACTCTTAATTCTATGTAAACCCACTTGGCTCTTAATTTATCGCCCCCTGCATGAGACATTGCCTTTAGCCAGAGTGATTCGTCAATCTCTTTTTGCTCGATGTCCTTGTAGGCCACCAGATAAAGTTCTTCGGTCATAATTTGGTCTGTTTTTTGTTGCGAAACGCCTTTATCAAAGATAAATATATGTTTCTAAATCAGGTTTTGCATTTCTTAATTTTTTCCTTGCATATATTTGACCGTTTTTCCAAAAAAACTTTCATGCAGTTAGAATTTTTTCACAAAACTGAAAGAACTGAAAAACAGTGCTAACTTAGCCTTTTGCTTAAATCCAGTCCCAAATCTTTAATTTTTTCTTTTAATTCATGCAGCTGATCCTTCATCAACCCATCAAATGGAGGCATCATGTGTTTCCAGTCATTTGAGTCTTTTTGATCAGCAAAAATGCTTTTCAGTCCTGAGACGAATGGATAACTTTCAAATGCCTTGCGCAGTGAAGTGAGTTTATTCTGTTTTTGCTGTGCATCTTCAAGCTGCTCATTTTTCCATGCCTGAAAAACCTGCTGGCATTCAGTTGCAAGCAGATTTGCAGTTGCAGTTATACAACCTGCACCTCCATTTAGCAAAGTCTCCAGCAGATAGGTCTCAGTACCGGAATAAACCATGAAGTCCCTGACGTTTTGCGCCACACCTGACATATTTTCCCAGTTCCCGGAACTGTCTTTAATGCCAGCGGCTATCTCTCCAAAACGCTGCTTCATCTTCCCAATTACATTATGATCAAAATTGTAGCCTGTGAATTTTGGGAAATTGTAAAAAACAATTCGAAGTCTGGAATCATTAACAGAAGCAATCAATTCTGAATAAAAACGGATTATGCTTTCGTCACTTTGCGGTTTGTAATAAAAGGGGGGAAGAACCAAAACCGCGTAAACACCTGCATCAATGCTGACCTTAGTCAATCTTACTGCATCCTGAAGTGCACATGATCCTGTGCCTATCAGCAGTCGGTCTGCAGGAAGTTTTTTTGTTGACTGTTCAATAATTGCCTGACGCTGATCTAAGGTCATTGAATTCGCTTCACCAGTACTTCCAAGTAAAGCTACTCCATCAGCACCATTTTCCAGCAACCATTGAACATGACTGATAAGCGCTGGGATTTCCGGCTCATAAGAAGCAGTAAAAGGCGTTAATGAAGCTGTGTAGATGCCCGTTTTTGGAGAATTCATTTTTATGATATGAGTTGGTGGTTGTAGTTGAAGAAAGCCCTGGTTTCCAATTAATTAGTGAAAACGGCGATTTGCTGAATACTGCATGCTCTATAAAAGTAATAGCTTTTACAGCCTATGAGGATATTGCATTCCTGACATGATCCAGGGCAATATTGATTTGTGATTCAGATACCATTAAATTTGTAACCGCACGAATCGTGA
>CAJXDX010000166.1 GCA_913052275.1 uncultured Pseudomonadota bacterium
ACCAAAAGTTCAGGAACAGCAGTCTGAAAAGTGAGCTTCATTTACTTCATCTTTAAATTTAAAAGCAGCAGAAAATTCACAAAGGAGAAAAGATAAGGTACCCGTTATCCTTATCAATGCAGCATGTCAGTCAGTTCGTTCAGGGAGCAGACACTGATATCTGCAAGTTCAGGCCATGAAAAACTTCCGCTTGGATCAACATGAACTGTTGCGATCTCTGTCGCACGGCCCACTTGTAAATCGTAAAGATAGTCTCCCACAATCAAGGTCTCGCTGGCACAAACATTCCAGTGATTCAAAAGCTTTTTTATGCCTTCGGTAGATGGTTTGGGTTCTGCACACCAGCGTCCAATTACAGATTCCCTTGTGAAGTATTCTGACAGTCCAAGAACCTTAAGTGTGGTCCATGCATTCTCTCTAGTATTTAACGTAAGGATTCCTAAAAAATAATTCTGGCGACTAAGTGCTTCCAGCAATCTTTTTACTCCCGGTGCAGGACTGGCATTTAACGCCAGCATTTCTTCTATTTCCTGCAGCTTCTTCTTTTGCTTGCGAGACTCTTTTGCAGGAAGTGACTCCAATGTTTTGATTATAGGTTGTCCCTCTGGAATTCCCAACTCTTTTCGGATAGCATTAAAATCGTGCACAGCAATCGTAAGTGTGCCATCAAGATCAAAAATCCAGTGTTTGCGCTTCAATAGATGATGGTTTTTGGACATTATTTCTGCCGGAGAAATTGTAATCTTATAGACTTCAGCGATGCATTCTAAGGATACCTCCTCACCTGGGACAAGCCAAAAATCGGAACTTCTGCTGCACGTTAAAAATCTCAGCCGCAAAGTTTCAGGCAATTGGATCTGGGAAAATATCAGCTTCGAGTTATCTGCAGGCCAGAGGCTTGCTCTCTCAGGTACATCCGGAAGCGGGAAAAGCCTGTTGCTGAGAACACTTGCCGGCCTGGATATTCTTGAAAAAGGACCGTCAGGTGAAGATGGCTCCATAAGTTTTTCAGGCAAATCCCTGGCAGAATGGGAAATGCCTCAATACCGCACAAGAATCAGTTACGTCCCTCAGCATCCAGCCTTTCTTGATGAAACAGTTGAAGAGTGTTTCAAGAGGGTCTTCACGCTGAAAGCCAACCAGAATAAATTTTATAATCGAGAAAAAATCCTTTTGTGGCTGGAACAATTATCACTTCCGAACACAGGCAAAAATAATTCAGACAAAGGCGATTTCACCGAATTGTTAAACCGCCCGGCCAGGGAACTTTCCGGAGGTGAAGCACAGGTTGTGGCACTTTTCCGTGCACTTCAGCTGGACCCTCAAGTGCTGCTGCTTGATGAACCTACCGCATCCATGGACGCGGAACTGACCCGGCTAATGGAGGATTTGCTGGAAAAATGGCATAAATGCTCGTCTGAAATTTTTCCAGTTGTGCCTGACCAGCAGACTCAAAGAGCATGGATCTGGGTAAGTCATAATCCTGAGCAACTGTCAAGAATGTGCGGACAAACTTACAGCCTCGACGCGGTCGATGGAAAATAATTATATTTTTCTAACAAGCGAACAGCTGCTGTTTGCCTCTGTGTTGATGGCAATCAACATCGGCTTGTCCATCATAATCCGGCTTGGGATGGCAAAGCAGTGGATTATAGCTTCCTTGAGAATGACTGCACAGCTGCTGCTTGTCGGATTTTTATTGGACTGGGTTTTTGCACTGAATAATCCTGTCTGGATCCTTGGAGTGGCATTGTTTATGACAACAATTGCCTCTATCACCGCAGTTGGACGCACCAACAAAAGATTTGCTGAGATTTACCTTAGCAGTTTTGTTTCAGTACTCGGTACGGCTTTTTTTATAATGTTTTTCGCGCTTAAAGGTATTTTGCAGATTGATCCCTGGTATTCACCTCAGTATCTTTTTCCGCTTCTCGGCATGGTTTTGGGAAATACTATAAACGGAATTTCACTGGGACTGGATCGTTTCATGGACAGCCTTTCAGTACGTCGCAAAGAAGTTGAGATGCTGCTCAGTCTTGGAGCAACCTCATGGGAGGCGGCCAATGAATTGATCCGTGATGCACTGCGCACAAGCTTGATACCCACCATCAATTCAATGCTGGTTATGGGAATTGTAAGTTTGCCAGGCATGATGACCGGTCAAATACTGGCCGGAGTCAGTCCCGGAGAAGCAGTCCGTTACCAAATAATTGTTGTTTTCATCATTGCAGCCGCAGCGGCTCTTGGCTCAACCGCTGTTATTGTACTGGCCTTCAGAGCACTATTCAGTTCCCGTCACCAGCTTCTCTTTGATCGCCTTAGGAACGTTAACTGAACTGATAATTTGATTGCAGAGAATTGTGCCTCAGATTATAAGTTTCAAAATCTTCGGCAGTACTTCGAAGGTTGCTTTTAGATATCCCGGAGATTCTCCGTCAATATCCAGAATAATCTGCTCCGTGCTTGAAGCAGTGAATTTGCGAACTTTTTGATAAAATACTTCCGGAATCTTCAAGTGGGTGCCCTTATAAATTTTCGGTAGATGCCAGAGAAATTTGGCCAGGCTTATTTCTTTCAGCATCAGCAAATCAAGCATACCGTTGTCAAGTTCAGCTTCCGGAGCCGCCAGCATTGCACCGCCAAAATAACGTCCATTTGCCAGTAAGCCCAGCCTTGTCCGCATCTGCTGCTCCGGACCATCATCTATTTGAAATTTTACAGCCTGGTTAGGATGGGTCAGTACGGTTTTTATTGTAGCCCACAAAAACAGCGGTGTACCTTTCAAAAAGGCCGGCGGGCGTGAGTTTTCGATACAGCGGTCTACTGCTCCGCTTAGCCCAAAACTGGCAATGTTGTCAAAATAGCGGACCTGCTTTGTGTTATCTGATGTTGTGAATGTGACTTTTCCCACATCAATCTGACGTACCTGTGCCTGCTTCAGGTTCTCAGCTGCTGACTGCCAGTTCGCGGGAATTCCCAATGAACGTTGAAAATCGCAGCCTGTTCCGGTCATCAAAAAACTCAGGGCTGCATCGCTGCTGACAGGTAAATCATTTTCAATGAAACCGTTGAGAACCTCGTTCAGATGCCCGTCTCCTCCAACTGCAACTATTCTGACTGCACCATTCTCCAGTGCCTGACGGGTCAAATGTTTCGCATCACCGCGGCAGGTTGTGTGTATTGACTTGAAAGATCCAATGCTCTGGTTTAGTGCCGACTCAACGTTCAGCCAGATCTTTGCAGTTCTGCCGTTTCCCGCCTGGGGATTTACAATTACAACTGTTTTCAAATTCTTCCCCGATACAATTTTTGACAAAAAACTTGCGACGGCATTGAGATTTTCTTATATTGCATGCTCAAAAATACTTTGACTGTCTTTAATTCGAGAAAAAAATATAAAATGAAATTTTTTGCAATCAACCTGCTTTTGGGAACTGTTATGTTTACACTGTCTGCATGCAACTGGAACAGAACAGAAAAATCCCAGCAGCAGAATTATGCTTCAGGGCCGGATGCTCCATCCGCGCTCAGCGAAACTCTTCAGCGAAACCAGGACTATTATAAAATATCTGATGATGAACTGCTGAGCAAAATGCGCTAGCCAGTCTCATTTTGTCAACTCTTCAAACCTGGAACGAATGGTTTCCACCCTTCTGCGGTTGACTCCCAAATCCCAGTATCCCTGTCTGGATGCGGAACGCACATGAATCAGTGACTGGGATTCATCAAAATATAACTCTACGTCATCAATAAATCGAAGCAGCTGTGTGGTGAATTCCACATGCCAGTACACATCTTCCTGTGTGATGATTCTTGTACCACGCATGGAATTTATCACCCGGTAAAGTCTCTCTTTGGCAAGTTCCAACGAACCTTCAAAAATTATTGGCTGAATACGGTGTTGCGAATTTTTTTCCTGACTTGAAACACAGTTCGGAGTTCTGGGACAAGGCGAAAGCAGCTGATTTTTAAGTCCCAGATTGTCCGGAACACCGGCCAGGCAGCGGCTGAATACGAAAAAAATAACGGCAGCTCCAGTGAAAATGAATAATAATTTCGGCATATAATGATACATAAAAGATAAAACCTGAATCTTTGCAAATTGTTACTTTCATTCTTCAGATTTG
>CAJXDX010000167.1 GCA_913052275.1 uncultured Pseudomonadota bacterium
TTCTGGATATCACACCGTTTCAGTTCATTTTATATAGCGTGGGGCACAGGGTCTTACAGTACTGTACGCGCAAGTCAGCCGTGGCGCTACGTGATTTTTCCAGCAATCCTTGTGCTAAGTGTTTTTGTTCTGCTCTTTATTCCAGAGACTGTTTTTCCGGTTTCGGTTCCGGTTCGTATTCTTGGATTGCTGCTGTTAGATTTTTTTTGGGGGATGCATCATTTCGCCGCGCAGCATTACGGAATGCTCAGGCTCTTTCAACACCGGGCGAATCCTTCAACTGCCCATTCAACACATCTTCACGATCGTTTGTTTTGCTGGGGAACAGGCTTCATTCTGGTTTTGATTGCAGAACTTCTGCACGGGGCTTCTTTTTTACAGCAGAAGCAGATATTGCCGGCCATGCCGTATGATTGGGGGAATGAGATTATTCCCATTATCCTGCGTTTGGGAACTTTGCTTGTTTTAGGAATCACTGCAATCATGATTCGAAATGCCTTGCTTCAAAATTCAGGACTTCCCAGGATATTGTATATATTGGGGTTAGGAATCATGGTAACAGGAGCGTTTCAGCTTCAGCCAATTGAATTTTTAATGCTCTGGACTCTTCAGCACTGGATGACAGCCCTTGGACTGGCCGTTCAAATGGGAGGAAATGATATTAAAAAAAGTAAGTCAGTGAAAAACAGAATATTTAAAAATTCTTCATTTTCTGAAAACCATAATCATTGGATAGTGCTGCTTTTCCTCTGCAGTATATCTGTAATTCTGACTCCGTTTTTTGAAATTGAAGCTGTCTCTTCGGGAGCACGCTACAGTGAACTTATATACCCATCTTTGATGGATTTGCTGGAAAACTCTTCCTGGATCACAATTTTAGTTGGAGTTGGTCTTGCGAGCGGATTTTTACATTATTTTATGGATAGAGCAGTGTATCGGTTATCTGATGCTGAAACTCGCATGAGTGCCAAAAATCTCCTTTTCAGCTGATTAAGTTTTTCAATAACATGGAAAAGATTAGTGAAGAAGAAATTAAAAAAAACTGGCCGAGTGCCGTAGAAGGCAGCATGGAGCACCCTGAACTGGGAGTCGTTCACTATTGGACTGGGGAACAGCATGGAAAAATAGTTGTGCGCTTCTGCTATGATTCTCAAGCTGAAGGTGAGTCTGAAAAAATGTTTTTTATTGATTTGACCAAGAACAGTTGGGAACTGAGCCACATTTCCACATTTGAGTCACACAATTCAAAACTTAAGCTGCTGAAAATACAGTCATTTAAGGACCAGGATGAACTTGAAAAAAAATATAGAAGCATCATTGAGCTATTTATCAAATCACGCAATTCAGCAAAGATGTTTTAATCCTTTATCAACTGGTTCTGTTTTTCTGACAAAAAATGGTTAATGAACATTCATTTTGGCATAATTGGCTGGGCACAAAAATCACTTTGAATAATCAGATCATATTTTCTTTACCTTGACTTATTCAGTGTTTGTAGTAAATTATTAGCACTATTCATTAATGAGTGCTAATAAATAACATATCCAATCACAGGGAATCATTTGAAGATTAAAGTTAAAGGAATCGAAAATCAGGGAGCACGCGGCAAAATGGATTTAAATGAGCGCTCTATGATAGTCCTTAAGAGTATTATAGAAAATTACATTCAAAATTCAGAACCTATTGGCTCACGAACTCTATCAAAATCAATTGGTTTTAAACTCTCCCCGGCAACGATCCGGAATATAATGTCTGACCTTGCAGAATCTGGTTTTCTGATTCAGACTCACACTTCTGCCGGTCGTGTGCCCACAGATAAAGCTTACAGATTTTACGTCGATTCCATGTCCAAAAAACCTGCAGTTCCTGAGCAAATTAAACAGAAATTATCACCAGTTTCAAATGTCCAGGGAACACCTGTAGAACACATACTGTCAAAAGCAGTTCATTTACTTGCTGAACTAACTAAGTTTGCCTGTGTAGTCAGTACTCCCAAGCAGTCAGTCAGTCGACTTCAACGAATTGAATTAATAAAAATCAGTGAAGACAGGATCCTGGTGATTTTGGTAACCAAGGCTGGTGTGGTACGTGATAAGATTATATTTGTCAAAGAAAACCATTCACAGGAATTTCTGAGCTCTGTTACTTCATTCCTGAACGAAGAATTTAAAAATCATTCCATGCAGGAAATACGGGAAGGAATTCACCAGAGCATTGTGAGTGACCGTCACCGCTATCACGATCTTCTGGCTCACGCGGTTCGGTTGGGTAAAAAAGCTTTTGAGTTGAATCAGCCTGGGGAAATGTTCATTGAAGGTCAGATGAACTTGCTGCTTGATTCTCATTTTCATGAACAGTCATCAGTTAAGTCTTTGATAGATGCGTTTGAACAGAAAACAGCAATAATGAAAATACTTGATGAATCAATGAAGAATAAAGGGGTCCATATACATATAGGAATTGAAAATGACTATGAACATTTGCATAGATGTTCTCTTATTACGGCCAGTTACCGAAACAAACAAAATGTTTTAGGATCAATCGGTGTAGTAGGTCCAACCAGCATGGATTATAAAAGCATAATTTCAACGGTCGAATATACTGCAAAGATGTTGTCGAAAACTATCAGTGAACAATCTTACGATTGAATCTTTAATTAAATAATCATGAGTACCAGAAAAAAGAAAGAACCTGCTGCTAAAAAGCAGAAAAACTTCAAACCTAAAGAAGTCAAAGAAGCTGAAAATACGGAAGAAACAGCTTCCGAGGAAATTTCAGCAGATTCTGTAGAGCCAGAAGAAACTGAAGAAGCTGAGGAGGATCTGCTTGAAAAGGAACGCTCGCATGCCAGGAACATGGAGGAGCGCTTTCTTAGAGTAAATGCGGAGTTTGAAAATTATAAAAAAAGAATTATCCGGGAAAATTCAGAACGCTTCAAATTTTTCAATCTTGACTTAATCAAAGAACTCCTACCTTCACTGGACAATCTTGAACGAGCTATCACACACGCAAAAAGTGAAAATAAGGATTTTGACAGTATGATAGAGGGCCTGGAGATGGTCAACAAAATGACACATGAAGTTTTTGAAAAATTCGGTGTGTCGCGAGTAAACACAGTTGGAGAAGTTTTTGATCCCAACATACACCAGGCTGTTGGTGTAGTGCAGTCAGATTCTGTTCCTGAAAATCATGTTGTGGAGGAATGTCTTGGAGGATATCTTCTGCATGAACGCATCATTCGTCCGGCAATGGTCCGTGTGTCCGGAAAAAACTGAACTTATCAGCAGAAATAATAATAATAATTTATCAGTGGCATTGTGGGTAAACCAGGAATTTATCCCAATGGTGCATCCATAAAAGAACAAGGAGAACAATTATGGCAAAAGTTATAGGTATAGATTTAGGAACCACAAATTCATGTGTAAGTATCATGGAGGGCGGGGACCCTAAAGTCATACAAAATGCGGAAGGAACGCGCACAACACCATCTATGGTTGCATTTAATGATGAAGGAGAACGTCTGATAGGACAAGTTGCTAAGCGCCAGGCTGTTACAAATCCTCAGCGGACAATTTATTCCATAAAGCGTTTAATGGGACAGGAGCTTAAATCCGCGGAAGTTAAGCATACAAAAGAGATGGTTTCCTACGAAATCGTAAAAGGCAATCAAAATTTAGCCTGCGTAAAAGTAGATGGAAAAAACTATACACCACAAGAAATTTCTGCTTCCATTCTTCAGAAAATGAAACAGACTGTTGAGGAATATCTGGGTGAATCGATAGAGGAAGCTGTTATTACAGTACCTGCTTATTTCAGCGACGCCCAGAGACAGGCTACCAAGGATGCAGGCAAAATAGCCGGGCTAGAAGTGCTGCGAATCATCAATGAACCTACTGCTGCAGCCATGGCTTATGGTCTTGACAAAAAGCATGATGAAAAAATTGGAGTGTTTGATCTGGGTGGTGGTACGTTTGATATCTCTATTCTGGAAATCGGAGAAGGCGTGTTTGATGTTAAAGCCACAAATGGCGACACTTTTCTTGGTGGTGATGATTTTGACAATCGGCTGATTTCATTTTTTGCGGATGAATTTAAAAAAGA
>CAJXDX010000168.1 GCA_913052275.1 uncultured Pseudomonadota bacterium
TTTAACGATTAATCTTTTTACTAACCCATCCTTTTGATGGAAAAAACATGGTACAAAACCAATTAGTTGCCAGCATACGAAAAACCAGAGGTAAATCGGCTAATCACAAATTACGCCAAGCTGGTAAAATTCCTGCCACACTTTATGGCCCACGTGGTAATATTCTGCTTGAAATGACAGAGGAGTCAACACGCCATATACTAGAAAAAATGACAGGAATGCATGAACTGGTTCCAATCACTGTAACTGACCCTTCTAATCAAGAAAACTGGACTGCCAAGGTTTTACTCAGGGAAGTTCAGAAACATCCATATAAACATAAGCTTATTCACCTGGATTTTTGGGAACTTCCTGAAACAAAACCGCAGGTAGTACGTATACCTGTGCATGTAACTGGAGAATCACCGGGAGTGAAAAGCGGTGGAGTTCTTCAGATGGTTGTCAGGGAAATTCCCGTAAGCTGTCTTCCTGCAGATATCCCATCTAAGCTTGTTGTAGATGTTTCTCAACTTGAAGTTGGTGATTCTATCAAAATTCAGGAAGTTGAACTGCCTGAAAAAGTTTCCCACAGTACTGAAGAGAATTATGCCATAATTTCAATTGTGGGACGTGCACCAGAAGAAGAGGAAGAAGTTGAAGAAATTGAAGGAGAAGAAGGAGAAGAAGGAGAAGGAGAAGAAGGAACAGAAAAAGATACTGAAGGAGATACCAAAGAAGAGGAAACAAAAGAGTGAGTTTAAATTGATAAAATTCTGAAACAGGGAAGGTTGGTCATGAAACTGGTGGCCGGCCTGGGGAATCCAGGCAGAGAGTATGAAGGTACACCTCACAATGTTGGGTTTCAGGTTGTAGATTTACTGATAGAACATCTGGGAATCTCCGGGTTTCAACAAAAGTTCCAGAGCAAATTATGCCGTACATCAATCAGGGGTGAGTCGTGCCTTTTCATAAAACCTCAGACCTATATGAACAGAAGTGGTGAGGCTGTCGCTGAATTTGTAAATTTTTATAAAATTCCCTTAGAAAAAATTGTAATCATTTCTGATGATATTGACCTCCCCCCAGGTAAAGTCCGTTTCCGAGATGAAGGTGGCCATGGAGGACATAACGGTTTACGTTCAATAATAGAATCACTGGGGAACGGTAATTTCCATAGAATAAGATTTGGTGTAGGAAGACCGGCAGATAAAGAAAATGTAGTAGGTCACGTACTTGGTCGCTGGTCTAAAGCAGAAATAAAATTAACCAGAAGTGCTTTTAATCTTGCTATAAAAGAGATGATCAGGTTCTTGGAAACTTCTCAATTTCAGAATGTTTCTTTTTCAGTAACATAACCTGAATGAATAACAGCAAAATCATTAATTAAACAAGCTAAGCTTCCACTAGGGTTATGTCATTAGAAGTAGGGATTGTGGGTTTACCAAATGTCGGGAAGTCCACACTGTTCAGTGCATTGACTAAAGTTAAGGCAGAAGCAGAAAATTATCCCTTTTGTACAATTGAGCCTAATTATGGAATTGTTAAGCTGAATGATCCGCGGGTAACCAGACTGGCAGAAATTATCAATCCGGAACGTGTTGTACCAGCGACTTTAAAAGTTGTAGATATAGCAGGACTTGTTAAAGGTGCCAGCAAGGGAGAGGGACTGGGGAATCAGTTTTTGAGCAATATTAGAGAGGTCGATGCAATTGCGCATGTTGTAAGGTGTTTTGAGGATACTGGTGTAGCACATGTGGAAATCAATCATGATCCTGTTGGGGATGTTCTTGTTGTACAGACTGAACTGATTTTGTCAGATTTGGAACAGGTGGAACGGAAAATTGACAAGCTGCATAAACAGATAAAAGGTGCCCGTGATTTAATAGCGGTCCTGCCTGTTTTTGAAAAGATTCGAGATCATTTGGGAGAGGGGAATCCAGCAATCAGCGCAGATCTGGATACAGATGAGAATGAGTTGATTGGTGAATTGAATTTACTGTCAATGAAGCCATACATCTATATTGCAAACGTCTCTGAAGATCAGCTGAGGGAGGCATCAGATTCTGAAAAACAATTACGTAAGTTTGCATTTCAAGAGGGTGTGGAAGTTATTCCGATTTGTGCAAAAGTTGAATCGGAACTGATAGACATGGGCGAAGCAGAGTCAGATTATTTCATGGAAGAACTTGGAATTGACGGTACCGGAATTGATCAGCTTACTCATTCCGGATACAGGATGCTTGAACAGATAACTTATTTTACTGCTGAAAAAAATGAAGTCAGAGCATGGGAAATCCGGAAAGGTGCTACTGCTCCGGAAGCTGCCGGAAAAATACATACTGACTTTGAAAAAGGCTTCATCAGAGCAGAAGTATTTCATTTTGACGACATTGACCGCCTCGGATCGGAGTCCTCTGTCAAAGAAGCTGGACGCTGGCGTCTTGAAGGACGTGATTATGTGGTTAAGGACGGTGATATAATGCACTTTCGTTTCAATATTTAATTATTAATTAATAAAGTAAATTTTTGATACAAAAACGTATCTTTAATATTTCCTTGTTCACCTTGGTGGACTTATTGGCAATACAATAATCCGAAAGGAAGATAAATGACAGGATTTGAACTGGTATTCATTACAGATCCGGCCCTTAGCGATAAGGAGCTTGAATCCTTACAGAAAAACATTAAAATGAGCCTCTCCAAATCGGAGGGGAAACTCGTCCACGAATATGTATGGGGACGCAGAAGATTAGCATATGAAATTGAGGGTAATGATTTTGGTGTTTACCACACATGGTACTTTACAGGGAGTGGTAAAACAGTGGATGAATTACAAAGACAATTTGGTTATTCTGATAATGTTTTGCGTCATCAGATTGTTAAAGCAGAAGATCTTGATGCAGAAGCAGCATTTATGCAAAGCTTAATTCCTCCAAAAGAGGAAAGAGTTGAAAAAGAATCTTCCGAGGAAAGTTCACAGCCCAAGGAAGAACCTGAAAAAGATGTTTTGGCAAATTCTGAGAATGAAAAGTCAGATGAAGAAGAACAAATAGAAACTGGAAACCAATCAGATTCAAACAAAGAAGAATCTGAAAGTAGTGCAAAAGAAGATAATTCAGAATCCTTAGAAGCCTGATCTCAGTCAATTCGAAAAATAATTTAAATAAATCCTTTATCCAGCACTTAATAACTTTTATTCATGCAGAAAAAAAGAAGAAGACCTCATTTAAGAAGAAAACGTATCCCTACAAGTATTTTATTACGCAGCAAAAGGAAATTGTGTCCTTTTAAGGAAGCCGGCATCGATAGGATTGATTACAAAGATGTAGAATTGCTGAAAGACTATGTGACACAAGGAGGAAAGATTATACCAAGCAGGATTTCCGGTGTCTGCTCCTCAAATCAAAGAAAGCTTAAAATCGCTGTCCGACGTGCACGAAATATTGCGCTGCTCTCACCAATGAAGGGATATGTCCCACAAAAATTAAATACAGATCGAAGATTTTCAGTACAAACTTCTACTCTTGCTGCAACAAGAGATGATGATATTAAGCCTGATAATCAAAAAAGTATTGACATCCAAACTTAAGGAAAAATCGTGAAAGTAATTTTAACTCAGGATGTGGAAAATTTAGGGTTATTAGGAGACACAATTGAGGTAAAGCCCGGTTATGGCCGTAACTACCTGATACCTCATGGAGTTGCTCTCCTGGCGACTGGGAAGGCTTCAAAAGAATTGCGGCATCGTCTTCAACACCTTGAAAAACTGCGTGAAGGAAAAATTGCACTTGCACTTGAACAAGCGGAGAAACTTAAAGCACTTAAACTGGAAGTTACTAGAAAAGCTGGTCCCGGAGGGAGGCTGTTTGGTTCTGTAACAAACAGGGACTTAAACTTATTACTTAAAGAAAATGATTTTGAATTAAATCGCCGTGCTATTCAATTGAATTCTCCAATTAGGGACACAGGTACGCACGATTTTTCTGTACGTATACATTCAGAAGTAACAGTATCCATGCAAGTTCAGGTAACAGGAGAAATTGAAGAAATGCCTGCTGAACAGGAAACTGAAAGTTTACAGACAGACCAAAATGATGCTGAAAAGGA
>CAJXDX010000169.1 GCA_913052275.1 uncultured Pseudomonadota bacterium
AGGAAATATTATGGCCGATGTTAAAATGAGCTCCATTTACAAGTCCTTTGGAAATACAGAGGTTATCCACGGTGTTGATCTTGAAATAGACGATCATGAATTTGTGGTGTTTGTGGGGCCTTCCGGCTGCGGTAAATCGACCCTTCTGCGCCTGATTGCCGGTTTGGAAGATGTTACACAGGGAGAGATTGAAATTGATGGGCAACGTGTAGACCACCTCCCTCCTGCAAAACGAGGGATCGCCATGGTTTTTCAGTCATATGCGCTTTATCCGCACATGAATGTTTACCAAAACATGTCATTCGGATTAAGACTGGCAAAAACCGATAAAAAAATAACTGACCAAAAAGTCAGGGAGGCGGCAGAAATTCTGCAGATTACAGAACTGCTGGACCGCAAACCCAAGGAACTCTCCGGAGGACAGAGACAAAGAGTTGCAATCGGAAGAGCTATCGTCAGGGATCCGAAGGTTTTCCTTTTCGATGAGCCGCTTTCAAATCTTGATGCTAAACTTCGCGTGCAGATGCGGATAGAACTGACCAAATTGCATCGAGAACTGAATGCCACCATGATTTACGTTACACATGATCAGGTGGAAGCCATGACGATGGCAGATAAAATAGTGGTTCTCCGTGAGGGTTATGTTGAACAGGTTGGAGCGCCGCTGGATTTGTATCATAAGCCAGCAAATATATTTGTTGCAGGTTTCATTGGTTCACCGGCCATGAATTTTATGGACGGGACAATCTCAGGTATTTCAGACAAGTCCGTAGAGCTTGAGCTAAACAGTCATTTAAAAATTCAAATTCCCTGTCAGCCTGGAGATGAGGCTGCTACAGGAAGCCCGGCCCGTGCTGGTGTCCGCCCTGAACACCTTGAACTGACTTCAGATAATGAAGCAAAATTACGTGGTGAGGTTTTCGCAGTAGAAAGACTTGGAGGTGAAACATACCTTTATGTTAATACTGAAAGCAACAAAGAGCTGACTGTTCATGCTGCCGGGGATAAAGTTGTGAGTGTGGGTGACTCTGTATCAATCGGATTTTCTCCAAACACCTGCCACGTTTTCGACGGACAGGGGCAGGTTTTTGGAAAATTAGCGGCCTGATAATCCTTCTACATCTAGAGAAATTCTGCCTCGGCTGACATAGAAAGCTGAGACTGATGATCCAGTACACGAAGTTCTGCAGAATCTTTTCCTGAAAAGCTTCCCGTAAGAGTAAAGCCATCTAAATCAAAAACCGGACGCTTTCCCCTGAAGCTGAATTTACGCAGCTTTCTTCCAGACTGTTGTTCCGCGAACAATGAAAGCATTGTTGCCATCAGGGGACCGTGCACCACTAAACCCGGATAACCTTCCACTTCAGTAGCATATTTTCGGTCATAATGTATACGGTGACCGTTAAACGTAAGGGCTGAGTAACGAAACAGCTGCACTGCATTTGTTTTAATTTTCTCTGTCCATTCTCCTGGCATTTCAGCTTCATCTGTCTGACCGGTTTTCGGTTTTGAGTCCGTATAGACGATGTGCCTGTTTTCCGTTGCACAAAGCTGCTGATTTACTTTGAATTCCCTTAATATATCCACAAAAACCAGCTCGCCGCTGCTGCCAGTTTTACGAGTGATGTCTGTGATCTTCCAACTGACATATACTTTGTCCCCTACATTCAACGGCTGAAAAAACTCATAATCTCCTCCCGCAAACATCCTTCGTTTCAGCGGCACTGGAGGCATAAAACCTCCTCTTGCAGGATGACCGTCTTCTCCAAGCTCGTCAGGTCGAACTGAAGGCTCTCCAAGGATCAACAGAGCCATAGGGAACACCGGTTCCCCCAAAGAAGGCGGGTTACCTGAGATGTTCAACGTGTAATGGAGACGATTGATATTGACCTCAGTTAATTGATCAACATATATTTCTTTTTTGTTGATCCAGGATGCATATTCCGGAGAATTCATTTTCAGTCTATGATTCAGTTTTGGCAAACTCAGCACGAATTTCTTCACCGTGTTGATTCAGTTCAGGAACATTGCCCAGGAATTCAGTTGGATTGTTGTTGAATATTGCTGGTGGGGCCGGAATTTTTATTTCAGCAGCAGCCATTGAAATAACAGTACGGCGCAGTACAGGATGGTTTGAGAAATCCTGTACTTCGTTAAGTGTTCCATAAGCGATTTCAGCTTTTTTCAATCTGGCCGCTACTTCAGCATGCGGCATTCTGCCAATCACCTGATCAACAAGATCATCTACTTCTTTTCTATTTTTTACTCGGGAGGAATTGTCAGGAAATTTTGCAGAATAATCCGAATCTTCAAGAATATCTGCACAGAATCTTTTCCATTCACGTTCGTTCTGTATTGAAAGCAAAATTATCTTTCCATCTGAGGTTTTGAAAGCACCATAGGGGCATATTGAAGGATGAGCCAGCCCCACCCTTTCAGGGGCTCTGCCGCCATAGTCGTGCCATAAGAGAGGTACAGCCATCCAGTCTGCCAGCGCATCAAAGAGCGATACTTCTATGTGCCTGCCGCGACCACCGTTTCCCCTGGCAATCAGCGCTTCCAGTACTGCCGAGTGTGAATACATTCCTGCCGCAATATCCGCAATCGATACACCTACTCGACCGGGCGCATCTGCAGAGCCTGTGATGGAAGCGATTGCTGTTTCCGCCTGGATCAGCAAATCATAGGCTTTCATCGCAGCCCACTCACCCTGACTTCCATAGCCGCTGATGGAACATGTAATAAGCCTGGAATTTGCTTTTCTGATCTCTGTGAGATCAAGTCCAATTTTTTGCAGAGAGCCTGTCTTGAAATTTTCAATCAGTACGTCAGCCTTCTCCAGCATGGATTTCAGCAAGCTTATCTCTGAAGGCTGTCGAAGATCCATTGCAATGGATTCTTTTCCTCGATTCAGCCATACAAAGTATGCAGAATGGCCTTTCACCACATCATCGTAATTTCTGGCAAAATCTCCTTCCGGGCGTTCAATCTTAATTACCCTGGCTCCTGCATCAGCCAGTCTTGAAGATACAAATGGGGCCGCAACTGCCTGTTCCAGGCTGACTACAAGCAAACCCTCAAGCGTACCCATCAGTATGACCTCGGCAAACCCAGTACATGCTCGGCAATGTAGGAAAGAATTAGATTGGTGGAAATGGGAGCAATCTGATACAAACGTGTTTCCCTGTATTTTCTTTCTACATCATATTCTTCCGCAAAACCAAAACCTCCATGAGTCTGCATGCATGCTTCGGCGGCTTTCCAGCTGGCCTCAGATGCAAGCAATTTAGCCATATTTGCCTCGGCACCGGAACGCTTTCCATCTTCATACAAAATCGCAGCTTTTTCAGTCATCAGTGCTGCTGCCTCAGTTGCAGCGTATGCCTGCGCAATGGGGAACTGAATGCCTTGATTTTTTCCAATTGGACGGTCAAAAACAACTCTGTCATTTGCATAGCTGGTTGATTTAGCCGTGAACCAGCGTGAATCCCCGATGCATTCAGATGCAATCAGTATTCTTTCGGCATTCATGCCATCCAGTATGTAACGAAATCCGTTTCCCTGCTGTCCTATCAGGTTCTCCTGAGGGACCTCCAACTCATCAAAAAATACCTCTGTTGTGGCATGGTTCAGCATTGTCCTGATTGGTCTGACGGTTAATCCATTATCCAAGGCAGTGCGCATATCGACGATAAATACAGATAATCCTTCGGTTCTCTTCTTCACTTTTTCACGGTCTTCTGTCCTGGCCAGAAGCAGCATCAAATCCGAATGCTCTGCCCTGGAAGTCCAGACTTTTTGTCCGTTTATGATGAATTTATCACCATTTTTCCTTGCCGTTGTTTTAAGAGAAAGCGTATCAGTTCCGCTTCCCGGTTCTGTTACCCCAAAAGCCTGAAGCCGCAGGCTGCCTTCGGCAATTCCTGGCAGATACTTTTTTTTCTGTTCCTCAGAACCATGACGCAACAATGTCCCCATAATGTACATCTGGGCGTGACATGCTGCTCCATTACCTCCGGACAGATGTATTTCCTCCAATATGACTGCTGCCGCCCTGAGTTTTTGTCCGCTTCCTCCATATTCTTC
>CAJXDX010000170.1 GCA_913052275.1 uncultured Pseudomonadota bacterium
AGCAAAATGCAAACCATATTTTCTGCCCTTACTGCAAATGACTGCAAACAAACCATCTGAGTCAATTGAGCTTGTACTGGCTAGCCCTCGCGGGTTTTGTGCTGGTGTGGATCGTGCCATAACCATAGTTGAAAAAGCTTTGCAAATATATGGTTCGCCGATATATGTCCAGCATGAGATAGTTCACAATAAGCATGTTGTTCAGCGTCTTCGAGAGAATGGAGCGATTTTTGTGGAAAATATTAATGAAATTCCTTTGGGTTCACGCGCAATTTATTCAGCTCACGGTGTTTCCCCTGCAGTTCGTAAAATTGCGGAAAGAAGGAAATTAAAGGTTTTGGATGCAACCTGTCCACTTGTGACAAAAGTGCATGGCGAAGCTCAGCGTTATGCCCAGAAAGATTATACAATCATTCTCATCGGTCACCATAAGCATGTTGAGGTCCAGGGTACAGTAGGTGAGGCTCCAGAGCAAATTATTGTGGTGGGAAATCTTGAGGAAGTGGATAACCTTGTGGTTCCGGATGAAAACAAGGTTGGTTATATCACACAAACAACTTTGTCACTGGATGATACTGCAGAAATCATCAGTGCACTTAAAAAGCGATTCCCGAAAATTCAGGGTCCTGCAAAAAACGATATTTGTTATGCCACACAAAATCGCCAGAATGCAGTCAAAGCATTAAGCAAAGAAGTGGACTTGGTGCTTGTTGTTGGAGCACCGAACAGTTCAAACTCAGTGCGCTTGCTGGAAGTTGCCAGGGCGACCGGAGTAAAAGCCCGCAGAATCGAGTCAGAGGAAGAATTGAATCAGGAATGGTTTAAAGGGATACGGAGCATTGGTGTTACAGCGGGAGCATCTGCTCCTGAAGATATTCTGCAGGGAGTTGTTTCCGGACTAAAGAAAATGTTCTCTTCAAGCAATGTGAGGGACCTTAATATAGTTCAGGAGGATGTTACTTTTGCTTTGCCTGCAGTGTTAAGAAATGCTTAAATTTTCTCGTAGCTGCGCCGCGTGGTGAAATTTGATTTTTTTCCTGCGAGGACATCTCACCAAAAGTTTGCTGGTGTCCTGCGGGAAGGAAAATTGCGTCCCATCCAAAATGCTGTGACCCCCTTGGTTCAACAATAACTCCTTTAACTTTTCCTTCAAACAAATGCATACTTTTCCCGTCTTTAGTAAATCCCAAACAACAGGCTGCACTGGCAGAGTTATTGTTGAATTCGTCTAATGCCCTAACCATTCCGGATAAGCCAAGATTCTTCAGAAAAAACTTGACCAGTGGTCCCGGAAGTTCATTCCAAGCCTCAAAATAAAGTGAGGTATCTTCAACTATGACCGGTGCCTGAACTTGTTCGTATGCCTGGCGGAGTTTAAACTTGACCAACTCATGCAGATCAGTTGTCTGGATTTCCTGTAAATCAAGTTCAATGGGAGATAAATTGCACTCCAGCAGCTCTGATAATTCTCGAAATTTGTTGGGGTTTGAGGTAACGAAGTGAAGGTTCAAAGTTTGATCAGGTTTTTTTGAAGATTGTATGAATATAAAAAAACTTTGAACAAAGTATTACAATTTGCAGAATATTTTGTGAAAGGGGAGGGATAACAGGCAGTTCATTGTCAGTTTATGTCTAAACGCACAAAGTTTTTTCCCGCTTATAAACAAGCATTAAGAGGTGAAAGGTTTGCGTTTTTGATTGTTTTTGCGTTTGACAAAGCACGGGGTAAAACACTCCACACATAATATTCGACTGTCCGCAGCTTATTCCAGTAAAATTTAGCCTCTTGATTATCCGCAAGTAATTCTTCCTGAGAAACTGTCTGAGTAATCATCCCTTTCCATTTTTTTTGAGCAGTTTCTGCTTGTTTGAGCAGATAAAAACAACATAGTACATCACCCATTAAATCCAGCATATTGGCAGCATAAAGTACGTAACCGTCCTTGCCCTTTGTTTCACCTATTTTACTCATACAGTGAATGCTTTCGATCATCAAAGTCCGGTAGTTATTCCATTCAGCAACCCACCCATTGAGCTCGCCTTCAAGTGAACGGTTATCAAACCAGCACAATTCTTTTTCCAGAACTTTGAGTAACTGTCCTTTTTTGCTGGTAAATTTCCGTCCAACCAGATCAAGTGCCTGTATTCCATTAGTACCTTCATATATCGAAGCGATTTTCTGATCACGGATATTTTGCTCAAGAGGAAAATTTTTTGTAAAACCTACTCCTCCCAGAACCTGTATACCTGTCCGTGCCACGTCAAAACCCTGATCTGTACCAAATGCCTTGCAGATTGGAATATGTAAATCAAGCAAATCCTGGTATTTTTCACGATTTTCTTCAGGGCCGTGATTTGCCATGTCTATGTACCATGCTGTTGTGTACATCAGAGCTCTAAGTCCTTCTGTAACGGCCTTCATATGCATCAGCATCCTGCGCACATCAGGGAATTCGATGATCGAGGCTTTCTTTCCAGGATGTATGGAAGATGGGCCTTGTGTACGCTCATTGGCATATGCCCATGCGTTTTGCACTGCAGCACTTGCTCCTGCAAGTCCTTGCAGACCAACCAGCAAACGAGCTTCGTTCATAAGTTTGAACATTTGCTCCATGCCCATGTTTTCTGCTTCCAGCAAATAACCATGGCAATCATCGTTATCGCCAAATGAGAGTAAACAAGTGGGCGACCCGTTAATTCCCATTTTATGCTCAATACTGACTAATTTTATATCATTTTGCACACCGTCCGGCCTCTTTTTGGGAACAATGAAAAGACTGATTCCTTTTGTGCCTTGCTGCGAATTCCGAGTACGGGCCAGCAATAAGTGAACAATGTTATCCGCCATATCGTGGTCTCCATTAGTGATAAACTGCTTGGTACCTTTTATGAGGTAATGGCCTTCTTCCTGTCTGGTAGCGCTTGTAATGACATCTCCCACTGCGCTCCCTGCATGAGGTTCAGTCAGACACATTGTACCGGCCCATTTTCCACTGAACATATTTTGGCAAAATTCATTTTTTTGTACATCAGAACCAAACGTGTAGATCAGGTTTGCCGCACCAGTTGTAAGCGATGCTCCAATGGTAAATCCCTGGTTGGCTGCAAGTTGGGTTTCTTTGCCGATAACAGCAATTACTTCTGGAATGCCCTGTCCGCCAAATTCAGGCGGTAAGCTCATGCTCAACCACCCTCCTTCTCCCAGTTGCTTCCAAGCGTCAGTAAATCCGTCCGGTGTCACCACAGCACCATTTTCGATTCTGCAGCCTTGACGATCGCCATTTACGTTGAGAGGAGCAAGTACTTGCTCAGCAAATGTACTTGCTTCATTGATGATCATTGTAAACATCTCTTCGTCAAACTCAGCAAAATCTGGAAATTCACACAATTTCCCTGCCTGTAAAGTTTCATTAACAACGAAGTGCAGTTCTCTTCGGTCAACCTGATATTCAGTACTGCTCATTATATTTTAAACATTTAGAAGAAAGGGATTTTTATAAAAAACTTATTTTACGTCTGATTATCCAGATGATGCTTCAGATGGGTAGCAAAGAAATATTTGATTAGTTTATTTTTTGGAATATTACTGAAGCATTTGTACCACCAAACCCAAAAGCATTGGACATAGCAGCATTCAAATCTCGTTTTTTACCATTATTTGGTGTTACGTCTAAATCGCATTCCGGATCAAGATTCTCGATATTGATGGTGGGCGGCACGTAATTGTGATGCAATGCTTTAATTGAGAAAATGGCCTCTATTGCAGCCGCTGCACCCAGAAGATGTCCGGTCATGGATTTGGTTGAGCTTATTGAGAGCTTCTTAGCGGCTTTTTCTCCAAGTGCCATTTTAATTGCTTTAAGCTCATTCAGATCACCCGCAGGTGTTGAGGTGCCGTGGGAGTTGATATAGTCAATTTCTTCTGCAGCCAATCCTGAGTCTTTAAGAGTCATTTTCATTGCTCTTGCAGGTCCTTCTGTGGAAGGAGTTGTTATGTGATATGCATCAGAACTGAATCCATAACCGGTTATTTCACAATAAATCCT